>JASFTI010000009.1:0-28447 GCA_050053635.1 Gemmatimonadales bacterium | reverse complement strand
CCGCAGGTCCTTCCGACGATTCCGCTACCGCGATGGCGCGGCCTTGCGAGGGGACATTGCGGCTCTCGAGCTGCCCATTCCTTGGGACGACGACCCGACTCCCCTCCTCGACCCGATCCGCGTCGGTGGCCGCAACTTACCCAATCGGCTAGCCGTTCATCCGATGGAGGGCTACGATGCGGAGCCCGACGGCTCACCCGGAGAGCTGGCCTTCCGGCGCTACCGGCGCTTCGCCGCCGGCGGCAGCGGGCTGATCTGGTTCGAGGCGACGGCTGTGGTGGAGGAGGGCCGCTCGAACCCCCGTCAACTCTATCTGCACGAAGGGAACGTCGCCGAGTTCGCGCGACTCGTCTCAGAAACGCGCCGTGCGGCCGTCGAGAGCCTCGGCCCAAATCGAAATCCGCTGCTCATCCTACAGCTGACGCACTCCGGCCGCTGGTCGCGGCCTCAGGGCGCACTTCGTCCGCTGATCGCCCATCACCACGATATGCTGGATGCGATGGTCGAGATCGATGCGACGTACCCAGTCGTCACCGACGAGGAGCTGGAACGGTTGCAGGGGAGCTTCGTCGATGCGGCGAAGCTGGCGGCGTCTGCCGGCTTCGACGCGGTCGACGTGAAGGCATGTCACGGCTACCTGGGCTCGGAGCTGCTGGCTGCCTTCACCCGTGAAGGACGATACGGCGGGCCGTTCGAGAACCGGGCGCGCTTTCTAGTCGAGACGGTGCAGCGCATCCGGGCCGAAGTCCCCGGCATCCTCGTGGCGAGTCGCGTCAACGTCTTCGACGGATTGCCGTATCCCTACGGTTTCGGTGTAGCGCGTGACAATCCGGATGAGCCCGACCTGGCGGAGCCGCTGGCCCTGCTCGAGAAGTTGCAGGGCCTGGGCTGCGAAGTGGCGAACATCACGCTCGGCGTTCCACGCTGCCGGCCGCACCTGGGCCGGCCGTTCAACCGCGCGGTGCCGGGCTCCCCATCGGCGCCGGAGCATCCGCTGGTGGGCATCGCGCGCTTTCTCGATCTCACGGCCAGACTGCAAATGGGATTGCCGGACCTGCCGCTGGTGGGGACCGGCTACAGCTGGCTCAGGCACTTCTTCCCGTACGTGGGAGCGGCGGCCGTTCGCGAAGGCGGCGTCTCGATCGTCGGCGTCGGCCGGATGGCGTTCGCCTATCCCGACTTCGCCCGCGAACTGGCGGAACACGGCGCACTCGATCCCCGGAAGAGCTGTGTCGGTTGTTCGGGCTGCAGCGAGCTCATGTGGGCGGGTGGCCAGACCGGGTGCATTGTGCGCGACGGCGATCTGTACCATCTCCCCAAGCGCCTGAAGCGCCGCAAGACAGGAGTCTGAATCTGGACGGTCAACCTCTGACCTGGACGTTTGCCGGAACCGAGCTGCCGGTCCACTCGCTGAACACGCTGGTGGTGGGGAGTGGCGCGGCGGCCCGCAACGCCGCGCTGCAACTGCACCGCAGAGGCGTGCACGACGTCACGATCGTGACGGAGAGGTGGAACGCCGGGACATCGTACAACGCGGGCTCCGACAAGCAGACCTACTACAAGCTCGCTCTCACCGGTGGCGCCGATTCACCGCTACAGCTGGCGGAGGATCTGTGGGGGGGCGGTTGCATGCACGGCGACATCGCGCTCTGCGAGGCTCTGGGCTCGGCCCAGGCGTTCTACAACCTGGTCGATCTGGGAGTGCCGTTCCCCCACGACCGTCACGGCGGCTACCTGGGGTACCGGACCGACAACGATCGGCGCGGCCGGGCGACCTCTGCGGGGCCGCTGACATCGAAGCTGATGTGCGAGCGGCTCGGTGCGGCGCTCGAGCGGGCGGGCGTGCGGATCTTCGACCGCCACCAGGTAGTAGCGCTGCTGACTCGTCCCCTAGGCGAAGGACGCTCCGCCATTTGTGGCGCGGTCGCCCTCGACAAGGAGCACTTCGACGATGTGAATTACGGGCTCGTCGTTTTCAACGCGCGCAACGTGATCCTGGCGACGGGCGGACCGGGCGGCATGTACCGGGACTCGGTATACCCGCAGAGCCAGCTGGGGTCCACCGGAATCGCGCTACGGGCCGGTGCGGTGGCGCACAACCTCACCGAGTCACAGTTCGGTATCGCCTCGCTAGGGTTCCGCTGGAACCTCTCAGGAAGCTATCAGCAGGTGATCCCGCGCTACGTTTCGACCGATGCCGATGGTGGTGATGAGCGGGAGTTCCTGAATGCCCACTTCCCGGACATGGTGACGCTCGCCGCGGCCATCTTCCGCAAGGGCTACGAGTGGCCTTTCGACTGCGAAAAGGTGGCCGACTGCGGGTCCTCGCTCATCGACCTGCTGGTCTTCCGTGAGGTCGAGGCCGATCGTAAGGTCTTCCTCGACTTCACCCGTGATCCGCAGGGCGGAGACGGTCTGGAACCGTTCGCGCTGGAGAGGCTCGCTAGCGAGGCACGGGACTATCTGGAACGGTCGGGCGCGCTCGCCGCGACGCCCGTGGCGCGGCTGGCCGCGATGAACGAGCCGGCGATCGCGATCTTTCGCGATAACGGTATCGATCTGGCTCAGGACCGCGTGGAGATCGCGGTCTGTGCCCAGCACAACAACGGCGGGCTCCGCGCCAACCTGTGGTGGGAGTCGAACCTCCAGCACCTTTTTCCGATTGGCGAGTTGTGTGGCACCCACGGTGTCAGACGTCCGGGCGGTGCGGCGCTCAATGCGGGGCAGGTGGGTGGCCTCCGTGCGGCGCTCTACATCGCGGAGAACTACACGGAAGAACCATTGCAGCTGAGCGACTTCGCGTCCGCCGCCGAGCCCCAGGTCGAGGCGTGCCTGGCCCTCTGCGAGCAGGTCTTGAGTGAGGCCGAGCGGGCGACCCCGCTCACACCCGCTCAGGTGATCGGTGAGGTTCAGGCCCGCATGTCTCGAACTGCCGCACACGTGCGGGACCCGTCTGCTGTGGGTGAAGAGGCGCAGGCGGCGCGCCAGCTGCTCGACCGCCTGCCTAGCGACCTGAAGGTGAGCCGCGTGGAGTCTCTACCGGTCGCCTTTCGTGCCGCCGATCTCTGCTTGACCCACCTGGTCTACCTGGAAGCGATCCGGGCGTACCTGGAGGCGGGCGGCCGCTCGCGCGGCTCTGCCCTCGTCCTCGACCGAGAGGGTGAGTTGCCGTGTCCGAACTTGGACGAGGCCTGGCGCTTCAAGCGGAACGAGCCCGGTGCATCGGTCGACCGTGAGGTCCTGGAGGTGTGGGTCGACGCGCAGTACGAGGTGAAGACGAGGTGGGTCCCGGTACGTCCGGTACCGCGTGACGAAGGATGGTTCGAGCAGGTGTGGCGCGATTACCGCGAGGGCCGCGTGATCAAGTGAAGAGCGGTGGGAAAGGAGGGTAGCGGTGTCGGAAAGACCATGCGCACTGGTAACAGGCGCCGGCCGGGGCATCGGTCGCGCTATCGCCGTCGCCCTGGCGCAGGAGGGGTACGACATAGCAGGCAACGACCTGCGGTACGATGCCGACGACCAAGCGTCAGGACTCGCCGAGACCCGGGCGCGCTGTGAAGATGAAGGCGCCGCGTTCCTGCCCGTGGCCGCCGACATCGCCGACCTGGCGACGCATGCGAGCCTGGTCGATTCGATTCTGGATCGGTTCGGTCGCCTGGACCTGCTGGTGAACAACGCCGGTGTCGGTCCGCCGGAGCGACTCGACTACCTGGAGACCACGCCGGAGAGCTTCGACCACGTCGTCGGTGTCAACCTGCGTGGCGCTTTCTTCCTGACTCAGCGCGTTTCCCACGAACTCGTTAAGCAGGTCGATGAAGGGGGGTCGATCCGGCCGGCCATCGTGTTCGTCACATCCATCTCGGCTGACACGTCTTCACCGTCCCGGGCGGAGTATTGCGTGTCGAAGGCCGGACTCAGCCAGCTTGCCCGCGTATGCGCGCACCGCCTCGCGCCGCACGGCATTAATGTGTACGAGGTACGGCCGGGCTTGATCGCCACCGACATGACCGCTCCTGTAAAGGACAAGTACGATGCGCTCATCGCCGATGGTGTTGTTCCCCAGCCGCGCTGGGGCCAACCGGAGGATGTAGGACGTGCCGTCGCCGCGCTGGCGCGGGGCGACTTCTCGTATTCGACCGGCGGGCTGTTCGAGGTGAGCGGTGGCATGAACATCAAGCGGCTGTGATAGGATACCGATCGAACCGAGCGGGAGGCGAAGGTTGAGTAGATCCGAGGACCTGTGGCGCACCCTGGAACGCGGCCGCTTGATCGCGCTCCTCAATCCCGACAGTCCTGAGGCCTGCGTTGCGGCCTACGAGACGCTCGCTCCCCTGGGTGTCGCACTGGAGGTCGCGCTCCGCAGCGAGCACGCGCTGCCGGGCATCGAGGCGGTGCTACGAAGTCACCCGGAGGCGCGGTTGCTGGCGGGGACCGTCCTCACCCGAGCTCAGGCCGAGGCGGCGCTGAGCGCGGGCGTAGCGGGCGTTATCTCGCCGGACTACGTGCCGGCCGTGGTCGACGCCTGCGTCGAAGCAGACGTGATGTGCGTGCCTGGCGGCCTCGCCGACTGCGGCAAGCAGCTGGTGCAGAAGGCCGAGCTGTATGGATGCTCGTTGGAGGAGCTGCACGAGCGAAAGCCTTGGCAGTGGGTTTACAAGGTCTTTCCCGCCATGGCGGACGAGGCTGCGGTGCGTGAGACCGTCAAGGCATGGCGTGCCGTCTATCCGGGAGTGCGCCTCGTCTACACCGGTGGAGTGACGCTGGAGAACGTGGGGCGTCTGTCACGGCACGATCGGCAGGGGATCTTCTGTGGCTCGGCCCTCACCCGTCACCTGGACGACCCCGACCGGATGCGCGGCGACGCGGAACGCTGGCTGGAGGCGATCGGCGAGGGAAGTTCGGGCGCCGGCCGCTCGGGGGCGCCATCGCCCGAGGCGGCCGCGCCGGATGTTCGGGGGACCGAGGCGAGAGACGTGGTCACCTTCGGCGAGATAATGCTGCGACTGTCGCCACCGGTGGGAAGCCGCTTCCGGCAGGCGTCCACCTTCGACGTGACCTATGGTGGCGCCGAGGCGAACGTGGCGGTCTCGTTGGCCCAGTGGGGGCTACCCTCTCGGTACGTGACGGCTTTGCCGGCGCATGACGTCGGTCAGGCGGCGGTCGACAAACTGCGCTCCTTGGGCGTCGACACGTCGTTCGTCCTGCGACGCGGCGACCGCATCGGGATTTACTTCCTCGAGCACGGTGTGTCGCAGCGGCCGTCGCGGGTCATCTACGATCGAGCCGACTCGGCGGTCTCCCGTCTGCGGCCCGGTGAGGTCGACTGGGATACGGCGTTCAGCGGCGCGCGCTGGTTTCACTGGACCGGCATCACACCGGCCCTCAGCGAAGAGGTGGCGCAGCTGACTCTCGAGGGCCTACGAGCGGCGAAACGGTTGGGACTCACCGTGAGTGCCGATCTGAACTATCGCTCGAAGCTCTGGTCGCCCGAGCGCGCCCGCGATGTCATGACATCTCTAATGGAGCACGTAGACGTGGCCATCGGCAACGAAGAGGACGCATCCGTCATGTTCGGCATATCGGCCGGGGCGACGGACGTGGATCGGGGTGCGCTAGACTATGAAGCGTACGAAGACGTCGCCCGCCAGCTGGTCGAGCGCTTCGATCTGCGCATGGCCGCCATCACGCTGCGCGAGAGCCACTCGGCATCGGAGAACACTTGGTCGGCCTGCCTGCACGACGGCAATGAGTTCCTCAGCAGCCGATCCTATCGCATACAGCTGGTCGACCGTGTGGGTGGTGGCGACGCGTTCGCCGCCGGCCTGATCTACGGCACCCTCACCGGGAAGAGTCCGCAGGAGGCGCTGGAGTTCGGAGTGGCGGCGGCCTGTCTCAAGCAGACGATAGCTGGCGACTTCAACCTCGTCACGCTGGCCGAAGTCGAGAAGTTGGCCGCCGGCGAGGCGGCGGGCAGGATCAAGCGATGACGGATCCCGATTGGGCGGCGGATCTCGGCGCCGCCGTGCTCGAGGGGGACGCGGGGCAAGCGCGTGAGTTGACCGAGCGCGCCCTCGACGCGGGCGTCGCACCGGAGCAGGTGCTGGAGGCGGGTCTCATCCCGGCAATGGCCGAGGCCGGCAGACGATTCGAGGACCAGCGCTTCTTTCTGCCCGAGCTGATGCTCGCGGCACGCGCGATGAAGGCGGCGATGGAGCTGATCAAGCCGTTACTGGCGGAGCGGGACGTGCCGCCAGTCGGCCGGGTCGTCATCGGCACCGTGGCCGGCGACCTGCACGACATAGGCAAAAACATCGTGGCTGCGATGCTGGAAGGCGGCGGCTTCGCGGTGCACGATCTGGGCATAGACGTCACACCGGCCGCCTTTGCCGCGGCGGTACGCGAGCATGACGCCGACATCGCCGGTCTCTCGGCACTGCTGACGACCACGATGCCCGTGATGCGGGACGTGGTGACCGAGCTGGAACGTGCCGGCGTGCGTGACCGAGTGAAGGTGCTCGTCGGTGGCGCGCCCTTGACGGAGGCGTATGCCGCCGAGATCGGTGCCGACGCCTACGCGGCCACCGCCGCGGGTGCCGTCGCTGTGGCACAGCGACTTCTGGCGGGCGAGCCTACAGGACCGCCCGCAGGGGCCGCCTCGCCGAGGTCGGCCGAGGTCGCTCCGTCTCCGGCTGCCGCCGTGGGCCCGCCGAGATCGGCTCCAGGCCCGGACCCCTCCGCTGCCCCGACGCCGCGCCAGCTGGTGAAGGGAGCGCTCGAGTTCCAACGCCCGGCACGCCTGCCGCGTCAGCTCTGGGTCCTGCCCTGGGCGGCGAAGCGCTACCCGGACGAGCTGGATCGCATCGAGCGCGACTTCCCACCGGACATCACGACGATCCCCGTCTTCTGTAGCGAGCCGGTACCAGGCGGCGGCAACGCCCACACGGTCGGGACTTTCGTTGACGCCTGGGGCTGCACCTTCTTGAATCTGCAGGAGGGCATCATCGGTCAGGTGAAGCAACCCGTGGTGACCGATTGGTCCGATACCGATCATGTGCGCTTCCCGCGGGAGCGGCTTGCCGTCGACAGGGAAGAGGTCGCGGCGTTCTGCGCGGCCACCGGTCGCTTCGTCCTGGCGGGCACCTGCCCGCGGCCGTTCGAACGACTGCAGTTCCTGCGCGGTCCGGAGAACCTGTATCTGGATCTCAATCGTCCGTCAGCGGAGTTGCGAGAATTCCTCGAGCGCCTGCACGCCTTCTACATCGAGGAGCTGACTCTGTGGGCGCAGACCGACGTCGACGCCCTGACCTTCATGGACGATTGGGGCAGTCAGCGAGCGCTTTTGATCGCGCCGGAGTTGTGGCGCGAGCTGTTCAAGCCGCTGTACGCCGACTACATCGCGATCGCCCACGACCACGGTAAGTACGCCTTCATGCACTCCGACGGTTACATAACGGAGATCATTCCCGACCTGATCGAGATCGGGCTCGACGCGTTGAACAGTCAGGTGTTCTGCATGGACCTCGAGGAGCTGGGCCGACGATTCGCCGGTCAGCTGACGTTCTGGGGCGAGCTGGACCGGCAGCAGATGCTTCCGCGGGCGACAGCGGCCGAGATCGCGGAGGCCGCTCTCAGGCTGCAGGCGGCCTTTCACCGCGAGGGTGGCTTTATCGCTCAGTGCGAGTTCGGGCCGGGCGCGCGGCCGGAGAACGTGTACGCGTTCTTCGCGGCCTGTGCGGGGGGCTGAGGTCGCGTGTACTGGTTCGGCCTCCACCTGATCGACGTCTTCATCATAGCCTGCTACGTGGGGGCGGTCCTCTGGATCGGCCGCTGGGTCGGCCGCCGGATGAAGGACCAGACGGACTTCTACCTGGCTGGCCGCAAGCTGGGGAAACTCTACCAGTTCTTCCTCAACTTCGGTCACTCGACCGACGCCAACCAGGCGGTCGGCGTCTCGCGTGAGATCTACCGCCAGGGACTGGGCGGCATGTGGATCCAGTTCCTCGTCCTCTTCCTCACCCCGTTCTACTGGTTTACCACATCGCTGTTTCGGCGCGCCCGTCTGGTCACCATTGGGGATCTCTTGGACGAGCGGTTCGACAGCAAGTTCCTGGGCGGGGCGTTCGCGGCGTTCACCCTCGTCATGGCGTTGATCGGGGGCGGCGCGGCCTACATGGTGGCCGGCAAGACCATGATGGCGCTCACCCCGAAAGCCGAGAGCGCCTACACGGCGGAGGAGGCGGCGTCGGTGGCGCAGTTCCGCGAGTACCGCGAGCTGCAGTCCCGTGTGGCCGAGGGGCTGACCGCGACCGAGCTGACGCGCTACGAGGAGTTGCACGAGCGGGCGAAGCGCGGCGAGCTGCGTGGGCTGATCTCATACACGGACCCGTTGCTCTTCTACGTCGGCTACGCGCTGATCATCGCCATATACACGATGCTGGGTGGCTTCACCGCCGCGGCCATCTCCGATGCCATCCAGGGCGTCCTGATCGTCACTTTCTCGCTGATGTTGATTCCCATCGGCTTGAGCGAGTTGGGTGGTTTCGAAGGCCTGCATGCGCGGGTGCCGGATTACATGTTCTCGCTCTTCGGGTCGGCGGCGCTGAGCGAGTATGCCTGGTACACCATCCTGGCGATGGTCGTCGCGAACCTCGTGTCGATCATCGCCGCCGCTCCCGGGATGCAGACCGCGGGCTCGGCCCGCAACGAGATGACCGCCCGGGTCGGCATGCTGGGGGGCATGTTCTTCAAGCGGTTCATCATGCTGTTTTGGGCGCTGGCTGGGCTCATCGCCATCGGGCTCTACGGCGGCGCGCTCGACGATCCGGACCAGATCTGGGGCGTCATGACCCGAACCCTGCTGTTCCCGGGCGCGATCGGACTGATGCTGGCCGGCGTGCTGGCCGCCAACATGTCGTCGCTCGATGCGCAGGCCGTCGCCAACTCGGCCCTCTTCGTGCGCAACCTCTATCAACCGTTCAAGCCGGGACGCTCGGAGCGCCACTACATCAACACCGGGCGCGCGGTGATCGCGGTGATTCTGCTGGGCGGTATCGTAACCGCAGTTTATGCCGACAACCTGCTGCACCTGTTCAAGTACTTCATCTCGCTGCCGGCGGTATTCGGCGCCGCCATCTGGCTGGGCTTCGTCTGGCGGCGGCTCACCAAGACGGCGGTGATAGCGCAAGTCGTGATCTGCTTTACGCTCTACGCCATCATTCCCAACGTCTTCCCGGTGATTCCTGCCGTGCGAACGCAGCCGGCCCTCATAGCAGAGACGACGCCCCGCGAAGTGACGGTGGTGACGGGCGCGCTGCAGGAGGACATCGACGCGGGCAGGGCGCGGGAGGTGGGCGATCCCATCCGCAAGGCGCACCGGATGGAGGCGACGGGGATCTTCTTCGAGAACGTCGTGCGCACGGACCCGGACGACCCGGCGTCGCCACGTGAAGGCCGCGGCCGCTTCCACGCCGAGATCTGGGTGCTGAGCTGGTTGGGGATCGACTTCTCGGGCTGGACCAAGGCGCAGCTCGTCGCGACGCGCTTCTTCTTCGACGCGCTCTTTCCGTTCGTACTGCTGTTCCTGATCAGCCCGTTCACGTGCCAGGCCGACAAGAGGCGGCTGGACCGATTCTATGGCAAGCTGCACACGCCGGTGCAGGCGAGGACGGAGGAGGACGAGGCGGCGGTGGAACATGCCGCCCGGCATCCCCAGGACTTCGAGCCGAAGAAGATCTGGTCCGGTTCGAGCTGGGAGATCATGAAACCCGGATGGATGGACGTGGTCGGCTTCGGCGGGAGCTGGATCGTCGTCCTCTTGGTGCTGGCGCTGCTGTGGCAGATGGCGCGCATTGGGTCGTGAAGGAGGTCCGGATGAATAGTTCGCAAGCGAGCCGCCGAACCTTTCTGAAGCAATGCCTTGCCGGGGCAGCCGTGGCCGCCGCAGGCCCGGCCGCCTGCAGGGGTTCGACTGCGGACTCCGATACACCGTCTTTTGCCGAAGCCTGGCGGTCGGCGGTTAGCGAGTCTGAACGTTGGCAACTCGTGCGCGACCAGTTCCTCCTCGAGCCGGGATACGCCTATCTGAACACAGGTGGCCTGGGTCCTTCACCGCGGCCGGTGATCTCGGCCTTCGATGAAGCCTGGCTGGAGTTGGAAGAACGCTGCGAGACCGGTCACGGCCGGCGCGCCGAGGTCCGCGGCCGTGCCTGCGAGTTCCTGGGCTGCGACGATGACGAGCTCGCCTTGACCCGCAACGCCACCGAGGGAATGAACCTCGTCGCCCGTGGTTTGACGCTAAGAGACGGCGATGAGGTCGTGATGACCACCCATGAGCACCCCGGGGGTGCCATGCCCTGGTTCGCCGTGCGAGAGTCCACAGACATCGGGATCCGTACTTTCGAGCCCGGCGCCGGTGGAGACGATACGCTGGAGCGGTTGCGAAACACTTTGACAGATCGCACACGCGTGCTCATGGTGAGTCATATCACCTGTACCACCGGTCTCGTGCTCCCGGTGCGAGAGATCGCCGATCTCTGTCGGGATAGGGGAATCGTCTGCGTGATCGATGGAGCGCAGGCGTTAGGTCAGATTCCCGTCGATCTCCGTGCGCTGGGCTGCGATTTCTATGTCGCGTCGGGGCACAAGTGGCTGCTGGGCCCCAAGGGCACGGGCGTGCTGTACGTTCGCGACGAGTGGCTGGACCATTGGCGGCCGGCCTACGTGGGCGCCTACTCGGACTCACGATTCGACCTCGCCGCCGCTGTCTTCGAGCGGCTGCGCCCGGCCTCGGCGTCCGAGTACGGCACGCGGAACACGCCTCTGGTGGTCGGGCTGGGTGCGGCGATCGATCTTCTGTCGACTATAGGGATGGGGCCGGTCGCCGCGCGAGGGTCGTACCTGGCGGGTCGATTACGCGAAGGGCTCTCCGCATTGGGAGGTGTGGAGATCTTGACTCCGGTCGATGCCGGCGCGGCGATCCTCACCTTCCGCCTGCCGGCCTCCGGTGGTGATCCGTGGGAGTGGAGCAACCGTCTGCGCACCGAGCACGGATTCCGCCTCCGCCCCGTCGGCGAGGCGGGCCTCGCTGCGGTCCGTGCGTCGACCCACATCTGCAATTCCGAGGAAGAGATCGACCGACTGGTCGAGGTCCTGGGCGATATTCTGTGAACTTCGAACTGATGAGAAACGAGCCATGAAGCGACGGGTGCAGAACAGAGATGCGAGCGCCGCAGTCGTGTTGGGCGTTCTTTTGCTGAGTTGCCTCACGTTAGCGAATCCCACGCTGGCGCAGGAGCGCGAGCTATACCTCTCACTGGCCGAGCGCGCCTTCGAGGAAGGCCTGATCTCGATACCCGCACAGGTCGAGCGCTGGAAAGAGACGTGGGAGCCCGAGCCGGAGTGGGGCTACGCACCGCCCGGCGGCCCCCCCTACTTCGCGCGCCTGGCCGGCTCGCTCTACAGCCTGAGCGGGGAAGAGCGCTACGCCCGCGAAGCGATCCGCTGGCTGGCCGCGCATCACGAGTTCAAGCGGTACTTCCCCGAGGAAATGCACGGCGTCCGCCCCGACTATCGCGACGGGATCCCGACGCTGACCAACTTCTTCGAGGTCGCGTCGTTCGTCGAGGCCTACCACTTCGTAAAAGACAGCCCGACGCTCACATCTGCCGAGCGCCGGCGGATCGAGACCAGCATCGCCGAGGCGGCGGACTACATCTTCTTCTTCCCCGAGTGGGGTCCGCACAACCGAGCCATGCTACGGGCCTACGCCTTGCTGCTCGCGGCGCATGCTGTCCCGGACCATCCCAACGCTTCCCGCTGGGATAAGCTGGCACGGGTGCTCGCGGCGGACAGCTGGGGCAAGTGGGAGGAGGAAGACGCCCAGATCTACCATCCGGTGTGGCTGATCTCGCTGGTCCGGTACGCCGACCTGTTAGGTGACAGCTCGCTATACGACCTGCCCACGGTGAGGTACTACTTCGATTACTTCACACACTTGCTCGATCCCACCGGCATGGTGCCCGACTTCGGCGACGCCCGCTGGCATGCCAATTGGGCCTGGTACGTCGCCCTGCTGGAACGCGCGGCGGCAGAATACGATCGTGCAGAATACCGCTGGGCGGCACGTCGCATCTTCAACGCCATGCGCCCCCGGGGAGATCAGGCTGTAGGCATTGGCAACGGCTTGAACCTGTTCGATGCTTACCGCTGGTCGGAGGACGGCCCCGCCGAAGCGCCGCCCGCTGTGAGCGAAGAGGTCATGGAAGACCTGGTCGGCAAGAAGATCGTCTTCCGCGATGGCTGGGACGACGACGCCAATTATCTATTGCTCAACTACCGCGACGAAGGGCCCTATGCGCGAATGGCGCGCGACTACCTGCGCCACACGATCCCGGTGGAAGAAGAGAAGATGCATCACGGGCACTCCGACGAGAACTCGATCGTCCTGATGATGAGCGACGGCTCGGTGCTGCTCAACGACGCGGGCTACCGTCCCCGCATGCCGTCGGGACCCTACGGCGAGTACCGGGCCGACTACTATCACAACCGACTCGTCTGGCGGACGAGCAAGCTGGGACGCGAGCAGCCGTTGTGGGAGTTCCTGCGCAACTCGGGCGCGTACCGCCCGGTGCAAACGGAGAAAATCGAATTCTGGACGGCGGACGAGTTCGACGTGAGCCGCACGCGTATCAGCGACCGGCGCGACGGCGTGCAGCACGATCGTGTCATCGCCTGGCTCAAGCAGGAGAACGTCTACGTCGTTTTCGACGTCGTGAAGTTCCTGGAGACGGACTTTTACACCTTGGCCACACTGTGGCACGGGACGACCGTGCTCGACCAGGGCGAGGAGTACTTCGTCACGGCGGTGGACTACATCCGCGGCCAGCCGCAGCGACAGGGTACGGCACTTCGCATCGAGTTGCCACAGCGCGGCATCCGCCGGCAGGGCAGCTTGGGGATCACCCGCAACAACGAGGACAACACGACGGTCTATCAGAGACTGGCCAGCCACTACATGGAGGGCCAGGTCGAGACCTTCGTCACGGTGCTCGTCCCCGTGCCCCGCGACGACCCGGCCGCCTCGCCCATCGAGGCGATCCGGGTGGTCGAGCCGCCCGAAGCGCGGGCCGGCGTCGGGGTCGTGCTCGAAGTGGAGGGTGAAGAGATATACGTGTGCGCGAAAACGGACCTGGTTCGTGACATCCTGACGGCGAACGTACGGCCGCGCTACACGTTCGAATCGGGGAAGGTGAGCTACGGGCCGTTCGCCACCGACGCCAGCTTCTTCTTCGCGCGGCTGGGAGGCGACTCGTTGCACTGGGCGGGCACCCATCTGGTCGGCGTGCGCTATGAGGATCGCGAGCTGTTCGCGGCGCCCTGGAACACCTTCACCCTGGAACCGGACGACTGGAACACCGGCCTGGGCGCGGGGAAGTGGCGCTTCTGGGAAGGAACCGCCGAGTTGCACTGATGCCTTCGAGCGACTTGGACCTCAGGATAGACCGGGATTACCTGGTCGACTCGCTGGTGGACCTGGTCCGCATCAACTCCGTCAATCCGGATCTCGTGGCGAGCGCCCCGGGTGAGGCCGAAATCGGCCGCTACCTCGCCGCTGCTCTGCGTCGCCTCGATGTCGCGACCGACTTCCACGAGCTCGCGCCCGGTCGGGTGAATGTCATCGGCACGCTGAAGGGTGCCGGTAACGGCCGTTCGCTGATGCTCAACGCCCACATGGATACGGTGGGTGTGGAAGGGATGCGCGATCCGTTCTCGGCCGAGGTCCGCGAAGGCAGGTTGTACGGACGCGGCGCGCAAGACATGAAGGGCAGCATCGCCGCGATCCTCGCCGCGTTGAAGGCGCTCCAGACTTCCGGGTCGCGCTTGAGAGGCGACCTGATCGTGACGTTCGTCGCCGACGAGGAATACGGCAGTATCGGCACCGAGCACGTCGTTCGCCACGTCAAGACCGATGCGGCCATCGTCGCCGAACCGACCGGCCTGGATATCTGTCTTGCGCACAAGGGATTCTGGGTGTTCGAGCTCGAGACGACCGGGCGTGCGGCTCACGGTGGCTGTCCCGAGGATGGAATAGACGCCAACATGCACATGGGGCGTATCCTCTCCCAACTGGGGATTCTCTCGAGTGAGCTGCGAGCCGCTCCGCCGCACCCGCTGGTCGGAGCACCGTCGCTGCACGTACCGCTCATGAGCGGTGGGGATCAGCTCTTCATCTATTCGGCCCGCTGCAAGATGACCGTCGAGCGACGGACGGTGCCGGGCGAGACGGCCGAGGATGCGCTGGGGGAGGTGGAGGCGATACTCGCGTGGCTCCGCGAGGCCGACCCGCAATTCCGGGCCACGGTACGGCCGGTCCTGGGGCGCGAGCCCTACGAGATATCTCCCGAAGCGGAGATCGTGCAGGTGCTGACTGCATCGGCCAGCCGAACGTTGAGCGAGAAACCGGAGTACGTAGGGCATTCCTGGTGGGAGGACTCGGCGCTGATCGGCGAACGTGGGACCGAGACGGCGATCATCGGACCACGAGGCGGGGGGATTCACTCCAGCGAGGAGTGGGTCGAGATCGAGTCGGCCGTCCAACTCGCGGAGATTCTGGCGCGGACGGCCGTGGACTACTGTGGCTTAGCAGGGGATTGAATGACGAATCGAACACTGGTCAGGACCGGCGTCAGGGAGATCGACGCTCTCGTTCCGTTGATCGGTTCGTTTCTCGAGGCGGATGTCCTCGAGATGACGATCGACGGGAAGGAAATCAGGGGCTTCCGGACACCCGACGCCAAGTCGCTCTGGATCCGCGACCACTGCGACATGCTTCGGGTCGGGCGCTACTTCCTCTCTGACGTGACCAGCGCCGTCCAGCATTTCGCCGAGACCCAGTCGGCGAGTGGAAGGATCTTCGACTACTTCTCCACCTTCCCCGAGAAGCTCCCTTCCGAGAAAGAGAACTGGACCAAGTACGTGCGGGTCCCCGTGGAAGCGGACGTGGAGTACCGGTTCGTCAAGGCGGCCTACCTGGCCTGGCAGGCGAGCGGTGATGATGAGTGGCTGGCGGCCTTGTTGCCGCGGATGGAGAGAGCCCTCAACTACATCCGCGAGCACGAGTGGTACTGGGACGACAAGTACGGCCTGGTCAAGCGCGCCTACACGATAGACACGTGGGATTTCGCCTACACCGCCGGCCAGCACGAGTGGCTGCAGTTCCAGATCGACGAGAACACGTTCTGGGGCGTGATGCACGGCGACAACAGCGGTTACTACGAGGCCTATCGTATTATGGCCACCCTCTATGACCGGTTCGGCGATGCGGAGCGCGCCGGCTACTGGCGCGACCAGGCCGGCGCGCTGCGGGGGCAAATGAACGAACTTTGTTGGAACGGGCGCTTCTACACCCACTTCGTGAAACTGGGCCCGGTCGAGATTCCCGGGTTCGATGAATCGGCACAGCTGAGCTTGAGCAACCCGATGGACATCAACCGCGGCGCGGCGACGCACGAGATGGCGGTCTCGATCATCGAGGAGTATCGGCGCCGTCGTTCCGAGACCGACGCGTTCGCCGAATGGTTCTCCATCGACCCGCCCTTTCCCGATGGTATCTTCGGCGATGAGAAACTCGTTGGCGGAGCTTACGTCAACGGTGGGATCATGCCGCTGGTGGGCGGTGAGCTGGCGAAGGCGGCGTTCGACCACGGATTCGAGACCTACGGCGTCGACATCCTCCGGCGCTACCACTCGCTGGTCTCTCAAGCTGGGGAGACCTACCTGTGGTACTTCCCCGATGGCACTCCGGCCAGCGTGGAGACCAGCACCAGCCCCGAGGCTCAACCGACGGACGGATGGGGCTCCAGCGCCATGCTCTACGCGCTCATCGCCGGACTCGCCGGCATAGAAGACCTGGGGGCCTGCTTCGAGGAGGTCCGGCTAGCGCCGCGCTGGCCGGCGGCTGGTGTGGATCGGGCTGAAGTCCGGATAGTTTACGAGAGCTCGGGCTCCCAGTTCGGCTACGCCTATCGTAGGCGGTCGAAGGGCATCAAGCTGGTCGTCCACGCTCCCGGTACCATTGTGCATTTCCACGTCCTCGTCCCCGCCGACGCAACACCGCGCTCTGTTAGCGTGGCTGGAGACGAGACACCGTTTAGGTCTGTCCAGATCGAAGAGAGCCGATACCTCGATTTCGCTGCCCATGTCAGCGGAGAAGTAAAGGTCAAGATCGGTTTCTCGTAGTGGCTGACTATCCACGAGGCGGAGCGACATGACCATTGCGGATGCGCTGTCGAGTGTGAAGGCGATTCGGCTGGGAGAAGCGCCGCCTGTCTTACACACTGTCGCGGCGGAGTTGGCCCGCGCGACCGGCGCGGAGATCGCCGTCGGCCAGATCACCGATCCGACTCGGCCAGAGCCGGGCGTCTTCCACCTGCTAGCTGGCCTCCATGCCGCAGCCGAGGCCGCCGACCCGGATTCTGTCCACTTGCGCCTCGACCAGGATGGTTCCGGATATCTGATTGCCACGCCTGTTCGCCTGCTCTTCGCGTTCGTCACGTATCTGCTGCGGGATCTGGTCGATGAGGAGATCGCGGCGGTAGCGGAAGGCAAAGTCTTCCGCGTGGCGTTCTCGTGGAACCGCTCGACCTACGACTACTTCCTCAATCAGGAGGGTCGCGTTCAGTGGGGTCTCGATCGGGAGAGCTACGTTCGTCGGCTGGCCGAGTCCGGCTTCACACATCTCGAGGTGAACGGCCTGGCCTTTCCGGCGGGGCTCGAGAGCGGGCCACCCGGCGAGGCCTACCCGATGTTTTACACTTACTGCCCGGCGCTCGACCAGTTCGTCTCCACCGACCTGAACGAGGGGCTCTACCCCGCCGACTACCTGTCGGCCAACCTCGACTACCTGAAGCGAAACGCGGAACTGGCACGTCAGTACGGCCTGGTGCCCGGGTTACTCTGCTTCGAGCCGCGCTCGGTGCCGGAGGAGTTCTTCCAGCGCTATCCCATGCTGCGCGGCGCCCGAGTCGACCACCCGTTCCGCAGCTTCAAGCCGCGCTACAACATGACGATCGCTCACCCGCTGGTGCGGGAGCACTACGCGGAGATGGTGCGCAAGCTAATGAAGGAAGTGCCGGAGCTGGGGTTCCTCTCGATCTGGACGAACGACAGCGGGTCGGGCTTCGAGCACACCCAGTCCTTGTATGTGGGGCGGAACGGCGGCGCGTACCTGATCCGCGAGTGGAAGGACGAGGGCGCCATCGCTGAGGCAGCGGGGAAGAACGCGCTGCGCTTCTTCGAGGTGCTGCGCGATGCTGGCCGCGAGACCAATCCGGATTTCCGCGTGCTCACCCGCCTCGAGTCGTTCTACGGCGAGCACGATGTGATCTGGGCTGGCCTGGGTGATGGCCTCGAGGTCGAGGCCGCATCGCTCGTAGCGCGTGGGTGGGAGATGCCGTATGCGCACCCGCGCTATCCCGACTCCAAGTCGATCGTCGCCGGCTCGGTCTACCAGAGCTCCTTCGCGCCCGACGAGCGGCGGCTGGCATCCGAATTGGATGACAGATCGTCCCGCGCCCACTTCTATTTCGCGGCGGGACCGAACACGCTGTTCGCGCCGCTGGTGGGCGTGCCCTATCCCACGCTGACCTATCAGCGCTTGAAGCTCTTGCACGAGAACGGCGGCAGGCATCTGGCTCATCTGAACGGCACCAACGCGTCCCAACTCGTCCCGTTCAACGTGAACCACGAGATCCTCCGTGTCTTCCAGTTCGAGCCGCAGATGGACCTGGGCCGGACGCTCGAGCGCCTTGCGACGCGTTGGGCGGGCGAAGGCGGTGCCGAGGTCCTGCGGCGCGCCTGGGAACTAGCCGAGGACGCCATTCTCGCTTTCCCGCACGTTTCGCCGCTCTACACGACCTTCGGATCGGTCTGGTATCGGTTCTGGGCCCGGCCTCTCGTCCCGAACATCGAGGCCATACCGGACGCGGAGCGCGCCTACTACCAGGACTTCATGTGCACGACCCCGCACAACCCTAACAACGTCGACCTCAGCCGCGACGTCCTCTTCCAGTTGACGACGGTTCCCGAGTGTCGCAAAGCGCTGGAGCGAATCGACGCCAACCTGTGGAAGCCGCTGGACGCCGCGCTTGAGCTGCTCGAGGGCGCGCGTGATCAGGCCGCTGACGCGCTCGGTAGTGGCAATGTGATCGACGACCAGTTCGTTCGCCTGGCAGCTTTGCGCTGCTGGTTCATGACCCAGCGGAACGTCGCGGCGTGGATCGCCGGCGTGTGCGGATACGTGCAGGCTGTCACGGACTCGGAACGGAGCGATTGCCGCTCGCTCATCGATGAGATGATGGTCGGTGAGCTCGTGAACAGCGAGCGGCTTCTCGGGTTGCTGGACTCGGATGTCGAGTTTATGGCCACGACCGATCAGGGTGAGACGCCGTTGATGTACGGTAGGAACCTGAGGGATTTACTAACGAAGCGAGTCGAACTGATGACCGCTCACCGAGGCGACGAGCCGTACATCGATCCCGGTTACATCGAGAGGAACGCGGGATTACCGGCGTGAACTCGCGCCAGCGGTTACTGACGGCGCTGGATGGCGGCCAGCCGGACCGGCTGCCCGTCACCACCCACCATCTGATGCCCTACTTCCTCGAGACCTACTTGGATGGCTGTTCAGAGGACGAGTTCTTCGATCGCTTCGAACTCGATCCCATCAAATGGGTGTATGACCTGCGGCCCGACGCCTCGCGCGGCGAGTACTGGAGCTCGGATGTTGACGAACCGGCGCCCGCCGGCGCGCGCTGGATCGTATCCGACGACTGGCGGATCGAAACGCCGGAGCTCTCCGCTCCGAGTGGCGCCACCCGCTACGAGATCGTCACTCCCCGGGGCACCCTGTCGATGGCTCTGCAGTACGGCCCACAGACGGACTGGGTGGTCGAAAGACCGATCAAGCAGAAGACCCAAATCGAGCTGTTCGAGCGGTATGCCCCCGTGCCGCTCTGCGATGTGGAGGCGATCGACCGGCAGGCGGAGAAGGTGAGGGAACGCGGGCGCGGCATCCTTCGCGGCGCGGTGCCGGGCTTCGAGATCTATGGCCAACCGGGGTGCTGGCAGGACGCCGCCGAGCTGTTCGGGATCGAGAAACTGATCATGGAGACCTTCGACGATCCGGGCTGGGTACGAGAATTCCTCGGGGTCCTCAGAGATAGGAAGCTGAAGAGCATCGCCTCGATGGAGGGAGCACGATTCGACCTCGTCGAGCTCGGTGGCGGCGCCGCATCATCGACGGTGATCTCCCCGGACATCTTCGCAGAGTTCGTGGCCCCATACGATAGTGAGCTGATCGACGAGGCCCACCGAGTCGGACAGCGAGTCGTCTACCACACGTGCGGTGGCATGATGCCGCTGCTGGAGATGATCGCCGACATGGGCCCGGACGCCATGGAGACCTTCACGCCGCCGGCGCTGGGCGGCGACGCGGATCTGGAGGCCGCAAAGGCGCGGATCGGCGATCGCGTCTGCATGATCGGCGGCTTCGACCAGCACACCCATTTCAAGGGCTGCTCGCCGGCCGAGACGCGGCGCGCCGTCCGGGATTGCTTCGAGGCGGCAGGTGAGGGAGGCGGCTACATTCTGGCCCCGTCGGACCACTTCTTCGACGCGGACGTCGACTTGATAAGGGCGTTCGCCGAGGAAGCCCGCAGCTGTCGCTACGCTGGGGTCAGTCAGGCAGGAGGCCAGGGGCTCTTGTGAGCGGATCATAAGCGGCTTATGTTATAACATGAAAGAGATCCGCGAGTATTTGGCCGAGATTGGCCGCAAGGGGGGCCGCAAGAGCCGACGGGCACTGGACCCCGCCACGGCCCGCAATATGGTGCGCGTCAGGGAAGCTCGTCGGGCCTTCCGGCGCTTCCGCACGCTCTGTTTCTGGTCCTGTCGCCCTGACCTGGAGATCGGGCTTTCGGATGTCGCTTGGGTGGCTGAGCAGCTAATGAAGCACGGTGACCGCGAGGCGTGGCTGATCGGAGCGCGGCTGTGCCGCTGACCGAGTTTCAGCAGCTGTTGCTCGCCGAGTTGGCTGCCTCGGCGGCGGCCGACGAGCGGTATCTAGCTGGCGGTGTGGCGCTGCATTTCTCGCCGAATTCCACCCGCTACAGCGATGACCTGGACTTCTTCCACGACTCGGTTGCCCGGGTCGGCACGGCTTTCGCGGCTGACCGGGCACGGTTGGAGGCAGCCGGCTACGAGGTCAAGGTCGGGTTGAGCATTCCCGGCTTCATCCGGGCCGTCGTGAGCCGTGGCGCGGGGACTACGCGAGTGGATTGGGCCCACGACTCGGCGTGGCGCTTCATGCCCTTAGTCCGGGACCCGGTCGGCGGGCTCCTTCTTCACCCGGTGGATCTCGCTGTGAACAAGGTGCTGGTGCTGGCTGGTCGCGACGAGGCACGGGATTTCGTAGACATCCTCTTCGTACATCAACGCGTGCTTCCCTTGGCAGGGCTTTGCTGGGCCGCCGCGGGGAAGGATCCGGGATTCACACCCCTGTCCCTCCTGGAGCTCCTCAAGCGGCGTGGGCGGCATCGTGCGGAGGATATCGAGAGGTTGAACCTCGCGGAGCCGTTCGATCTCGTTGCCTCGAAGCAGGTTTGGCTGGAGGCTCTGGCCGGCGCCGAGGCGTTCGCGAGGGAGCGACCGCCGGAGGAGGTGGGCTGTCTCTACTATTCGGAAGCCGAGGATCGGTTCGTAGTGCCCGAGCCGGGAGTATCCCTAGAGGTTCAGGGGCTGGAGCCCCACTTCGGGACCCCTGGGGGCGTGATTCCGCAGGTCGTGACGGAGGAAGAAGGGGAGTGAGGTGACGCTCCGGAAGCCGCTTTGGAGCCTCACCGGCGAAGCACGGCGGGCCATTGGCCGGTCTCGTAGCTTCGTTTGAGCGCTGCGGCCAGGCCACCAACCCAATGGAGTCGACCGCCTGGCGTGTCGCTCAGACGTACGGACTGGGCAGAGAAAACGTGCGGGCTCGTTCCCGATTCTTCGATCGCCTCGATGCAGGCGGTGTGAGGCCGAGCCGTCTCCAGTCCACAGGGGATTTGCACGTCGCCGGTCACCGCTTCAATGCAAGTCCAAAGCTTGGCGACCTGCGGTGTGGCATTGGGAGAAGGGTATTCCACGACGCTGCCGTCGTGAAATCGGGCCGTGATCGCTGCCGCCTCGCCGGGAAAGGCCACCGTCGCATCCGCGAACTCCAGTACGAAGCGCGGCTCCACGCTCTCGTCGTCGGCGACCGCGTGCGATGCGAGAAACAGAAGCTCCACCCCCTCCGCCGTCCGTACGCGAGCGGCGACGGTATCGAACGTCTCGATGTCGTTCACCCGGGCGAGGCGCGCCGATACGTCGACCGGTTCGGCGCTGCGATCGATCCGGTTGCCGAGCAGGAAGAGCATGTTGTGTAGGTCGTGGGCCATGGCGTTGTTGGCGGGACTGTCCAGGATCCAGCGTCCGCTCGCGTCTCGCTTGCGACCGGCCCAATCGTTCCTGTTGTAGTAGCCCTCCGTGCGAGGCCAGAGGGTCAGCGACCGTCCATTCGATGGCACCCCGAAGCGGCCCGCCAGGATGTCCCGCTTGAGATCCAGGATAGATCGAGCGAAGGACCACTGGAAGCCGACCGCTACAAAGCGCTTCGCCCGATCGCGCGCGTCGATCATCGCGTCCACCTCGGCGGTGACCGCGGCCGCCGGTTTCTCCACCAGCACGTGGCTGCCCTGGGACAGAGCATGGCGGACGTGCTCGCAGTGCAGGTGGATCGGCGAGGAGATAACGGCCAGGTCGGCTGCACCGACCCGGTAGTAGTCGTCGAGCGAGGGGTGGAGGGTCACACCCCGGGCCTCGAGCTCGGTCAGGCGCGCGCAGTTCTCCGGATGGGGATCGACGGCACCGACGATCCGACAGCGGGTGCTCTGCAGCTCGTCTAGCAGCGCGGAAAGGTAGACCTCGCCGTAGCCTCCTATGCCCACCATTACCACCGTGACAGGTTCGGCCATTACTCCTCCAGCAGGTCGACCTCGCGGAAGCGTCCCGCGCGGCGATCGACGCGCAGCGTCTTGATCTCGAACGGCTCCATCTCTACCTGCGTCTTCACGCCGCGACAGTCGAGCGACAGGGTCGTCTTGCGTCGGCGACCGGTAGGCTCGAACAACCTGACGATCAGCTCATCGCCGTCTTCGGCGCGCTTGAACGCCGTGATCTGTACCGCGCGATCGCTCAAGGTCGGGCCCGCCGCGGGTAGTTCGCCGCCGCCGGGCGGCCAGTAGGCGAGGGCGTAGGGTCGCTCGCTGTGCGCCAGCGCCTCGCGATCCACCCTCGTCAACCGTTCGTTCGCAGGCCCGCCGTTCAACCAGAAGCGGAACACGTGCTCGCCCTGATCGATTCGTGGAACGAAGCGGTCCTGTTGCACGAGGGGACGTTCGGTGAAGGTCGGGTGTCCGGCGTGGGCGGGCGCTCGGAGCAGCGACACTCGCAGTTCGCCGTTCTTGAAGTCGCAGCCGTAGGTCGAGTCGTTGATGATCGAAAGCGCCCTGGACCTATCGTGTGACACGACGGCTAGCCACTTCTGGGCGACACATTCATCTCCGTCGGCGCGCAGCTCCTGAGCGCCGTACGCCACGTGTCCCAGGGGTTTCCCGTCGTGCCACGGCGTGGGCAGCGCCAGCTTCAGCATGCGGTCCTTCTCCTGCCACAGGGCACGCGTCTCGATCTCAAGTTCCCTACCGACTCGCGGCAGCTTGTAGCGCTGGCAGATCGCCGAGTTCCCGTGTTCAAAGAGGGCTTCGACTACAGCCCGGACCGACCCGTCCTCGATCACCCGTACGGCCGGCAGCCGGGTCGCCGAGACGCCGGCGAAGCGGGCCGCCGCGGTCTGGCTCATCAGCTTGAAGCGACCGGCGAGGTCGCGGAAACTGGAGACAGTCTGTCCCCAGGGGTCGGCGTCGTCGTGCATCACCAGCGGGCGGAAGGCGCCGGCCGACAGATAGTCCTCACCGCTCACGCGGTAGCGATCGAGCAGGCCGGTTCGCGCATTGACGATCACTTCCAGTTCCGGCGTCTTGAAGCGGAAGGCGCCGTCCCGCAACCGGAGCTTGGGGGCGGGCTTGCGGGCGATCTTCTCGAAGCGGCAGTCGAAACGATTCATGCGGCCCGGCTCCAGTTTTGCTGCGAACGCGACCCGGTGCCGATGGTCCTCGTTGATGTTGCTCTCCTGCTGTTCGGCTTGAGCGCGCAGCTTCCGTCCACCCGCCGTCACCGTCGGCACGCCGTACATGTGTTCGCGGTCGGGCCAGGCCGGCTGCATCTCGCACTCGACGACGGCGTGCAGCGGGAAAGGATGAGGGTTGTAAACCAGGATCGGCTGCGCACCCTTGCGGCCCGCACTCTGACCGGCCGCCAAGGCGAAGAAGGCCCGCGTTTTGACCCTGGCGGTGAGCGTCAGGCCGTGGCCGATGTCGTCGAGGGCGCTCTGCTCGACCGACGGGGTCGACGTTCCGGGCAGGATGTCGTGAAACTGACTCCTCAACAGCGCACGGGTCGCCTCTCCCAGTTCGGCATCGGGGTACTCCATCAGCCCCTGCGCCCATGCAGTCGTTGCCATCTTCTCGGTCAGCCAGAGCTCGTTCTCCAGCCGGCGATGCTCCCGCTTCAGTCGCATCATCGACGTGTAACAGCCCACCGCCCACGGATTCAGGTCGCCTTTGTACTGGGGCAGGTTGCCCGCTCGGGCCCTGAAGTCGGCGAAGTAGCGCTCGGGAGTCGAGTGGATGATGCGCGCGTCTCGCGTCTCCGCCATCAGTTTCGTGATGTCCTGCAGATCGGCCCGCGAAGGTCCGCCACCGTGATTGCCCACACCCCACGGCAACTGCAACACGGGCCTGGATGTGTCACGCTGCATCCACTCGGTGATCTTGGCAGGCGTATCGTCCGGCGCCGAGTTGTAGTGTGACTCGGCGAGCGCGGCGGTTACCTCCGATCCATCGAATCCGATCCAGGTGAACTCCGCTGCGGGAACCGGCATCTCGTGGATGAATGGGCGACAGAACAGGTATGAGTCGTAGCCGCTCTTGGCGAGGATCTGCACCAGGCCGCGCGAGTGCCCGAACGAATCCCAGTTCACCGCGGTGGTCGGCTCGACGCCGAACTTCTCCTTGAAGTACCGCCTACCTACTAGAATCTGCCGCACGAACGACTCGCCGCTCGGCAGGTTGCAGTCGGGTTGCAGGTACCAGCCTCCCGTCACGTGCCACTGCCCGCGCGCCGCGAGCCGGCGAATGCGCTCGAACAACTCGGGGTCGTACTCCTCGATCCACTCGTGGAACTGGACCTCGTTGCGGTTGAAGACGAAGCCATCGAACTCCTCGCACAGGTCGCAGACGGTGCGGGCCAGCGCCAGCGCTTCACCCGCGCCCTCGGGCCACTCCCAGAGCCAGACGGGATCGAGGTGTGAATTGCAGAGCAGGTGAACGGTACGATCGGATGTGCCTTGGGGCATCGCTCGTCGCCTCTAGGGTTCGTTCAGCAGAGTATCTCGATTTCGGTATCGGAGTCGGGCAACGGAATCCGTACGCCGTCCTCGCGCCATGGCAGCCGCTCCGCGCCCGCCCGTCCGCCACGCTCCTCCACAGAACCCGCACGCCGGACCGACAGGTCGAGCCTGCGGCCGCGGAATCGCAGCGAGGCCTCCGTGCTATCGAGCCCTTCAAGCAATCGCGGCCGGATGGTGACGCCGTCCAGATCGGGCCGCACGCCCAGCAGATGGTGCACGTATAACGTGATCAGTTCCGCCCAGGTCCAGGGCGGGATTCCCACCTGCGGGTAGGGGGGCGCGATACGAGGCCCGTCGTTCTCGAACCAGGTACCTGCTGCGCCGCCGGGCGACCCGGCCAGCCAGCGCAGCACGCGCCAGACCTTCGCGTCGTCGCCCGCCTCGACGTAGGCGCGGGCGACGAAGAGCGACGGGAACGGCCAGGCTCCCGGCGAGTCGGGCTCGCTGCTGGCGTGATAACGTCCGTAGCCCCCGTCCTCCCACCACTGGTTCCACAGCTCCTCCACGCGGGCCAGCGTGTTCCGCGCCAGCTCGCCTTTCGGATCGATGAAGGCGTGCGCTATAGGCAAGACCGATGACGTGTCCGGATCGAGGAAGTGCGGAATATCCTGGAGCAACGGGATGGCCTCCGGAAGTCCGCAGGCGGACGGCATGTGGATGAGGCGCTGCCAGGCGCCGTCCACACCTCGGCGCTTGATGAGGTGGCCATCCTCGATCATTCGATAGCTCGGGTCGCCGAGCATGGCATACCGCAGCTCCGCGGCGGCCGCCGTCCATTCGCGGTGATCCTCCGCGTGGCCGAGTGCGTCGGCCATATAGGCGGCGCTTTCCAGCCCTAGCGCCACGAAGAACTGGTGGGCCAGCTCGAACCCATCTTCGATACCGTGCGCCGCGTGTCGCTCCCAGTACTCGCGCCGGTTGTGTAACAGACCGGAAGGTGTGTGTCTAAAACGCTCGTCGAGCGGAAACGTCGCCAGCGCTTGGACCTTCGGCCAGCGTGACCCGACGAGCTCTAGATCGCCCGTCCAGTCGACGTAAGTGCGTAGCGCCGCCAGCAGCTCGCCGTTCTGGTCTAGCTCGACGTCGTTGGCCGGCCGGCGGCGACCCGAGTCCACGGTGTCACCATCGGATGAAACGAACTCGTCGAGCAAGCGGGCGAGCATCGTGCGCGCCTTTTCGTGATCGCCGAGCTGGACGAGCGCCTCCGCCACGTGAGCCTGGTCGCGCACCCACTCGAGGTTGTACTGCCAGATGCTGCCGTCCATGCGGCCGCGATGATCGACCCCCGCAGGTAGCTGGTTACGCGCGGCCGAAAGAAGATGATCGACGTCGCGATCGAAGGTCCGGCAGCCGGCCAACGAGTTCCAGTATTGCTTTGCCTTGACGGCGGGCTCGACGTCTCGTTCCCAGCGCGCTTCCACGAGGGGCGTCTCTCCCCGGCGCTGGACCTCGTAGACCACTAACGCGGTTGTCCTTCCGGCGGTGGTTACGTCGAGCGGCAGTTCTTCGGGTTCGGCCAGTCCTGTGTGGAGCGCCAGTCGGTTGGTCGCCGTTCCCGCCAGAGCGATCTCGACCTGCCTAGCCAGACGCGGCTCGCTGCGGTCGGGGCAGAAGAACCGTTCGACGACCGTCAGCGGCCCTGTCTTCCAACTGATCTGTACGACGGGTATCCCTTCCGTCGAGTCCCACTCTGCCTCTAGGCCAGTGGGGTCGGGCGTGAGATGCGAGCCACCTACGCGAACGCCGACGACCGTCGCCTCGAGTCCCGATTGGGGATCACAGGTCAGCGCCGCCCGCTTTGGCCCCAACTCCTCCGGGTGCATGATCAGCAATCCGACGGGCGTGCCTTCCCCCGACCGGCACACCTGGACCGCGGCCTGGATGTGTCCGTTGCCCAGGAAGAAGTAGTCGGTGTCGGGGAGGCGCGTCCGCACGTCGGGGTGCCCGTCGGCGGGGTCGTCGGTGTAGAAATGTTCCTCGATCTGCATGGTGCATTACTAGGCGAGTCTGGCGAAGCGCGCCAGTATACACCATAACTACACTGGACTGGTAAGCCCTCGCGAGGGGCTTGGGCATTTAGCGGGGCACCATCGACGGCGCTGAGAAAAGTGAGCAAGCCTCCTTGTAGCTCTGCCACCCGCGGGTTCATCTCGATCGGACTCGCCGGCATCACCGCGCTCGCCTCGTTCGGCTGCGACGACGGTGGTCCGCGTGTCCCGGCGCGCGTCATAGTCTCTCCTGATGTAGTCCTCGTCGGCAGTATAGGCGATACAGAACAGTTCGAGGCTCGCGTGCTGGACGCGGACGGGTCCCTGATACCGGGCGTGGCCGTGAGCTGGAGCAGCAGCGACGAATCCGTCGCTGACATCGACGCTGCCAGCGGGCGCGCCACCGCGGCGGGCGCGGGCGTCGCCACGATCACAGCGACCGCCGAGCCGGCAACCGGCCGAGCGACGTTCGAGGTCTTCCTCGCCGAGGAAACGGACTACGTTCCGGGCGAGTCGTACTATGGTCGCAGGCAATACACGGAGTACATCGCTGGCGATCTCCCCATCGTGCTCTCCGCTCCCCACGGCGGATACGAGGAGCCGGATGAGATCCCCGATCGGACCTGGGGCGTGGTCCTCCAGGACCGGCGAACGCAGGAGCTGGCGCGGACGATCGGCGCCACGATCCACGAGCGGACCGGCGGCTACCCGCATATCATCATCTCCAGGCTCCACCGCGTGAAGCTGGATCCGAATCGCGAGATCGACGAGGCAGCGCAGGGCAACCTGTATGCCGAGTGGGCCTGGGGCGAGTATCACGATTTCATCGAGACCGCCAAGGCGGCCGTGGTGGAGCAAGTCGGCCGTGGCCTCTACCTCGATCTCCACGGGCACGGTCACGAATTCCAGCGTCTCGAGCTGGGCTACCTTCTGTCGGCAAGCGACCTCGAGCTCTCCGACGCCGAGCTCGCGCAGCCCGCCTACGTGAACAAGAGCAGCATCCGGACCCTGGCCCAGGAAGCGGACGCGGGATTCGCCGAGCTGGTGCGCGGCTCGCTTAGCTTGGGCGGCTTGCTCGACGCGCGCGGCTTCCCCTCGGTACCGAGCCCGGTCTATCCCGACCCGGGAGGGCACCCATACTACAGCGGCGGCTACAACACGGCCCGTCACGGCTCGCGGGAGGGTGGCCCGATCAGCGGCGCGCAGGTCGAGGCGAACTGGGAGGGCGTCCGCGACAACACTAACAATCGGGAAGCGTTCGCCGCGGCGTTGGCGGAAGCGCTGGAGGTCTACTTGAGCGAGCACTTCGGGATCGACATAGCCCTGCCGCTGGCTAATCGTTAGGGCAATCCACCGACATCTTCGGTCTCCTGGGAACCGCGGCGCGCGGCGGGGAGTTTACCAAGTCGAGCAGCCGTACTCAGATCCTTTGTCTAATCGGAGCTCCCAACGCACTCTCAAGGAGGTCGCGATGATTCGCATGTTCGTGCGCCATCCGGTAGCGGATTTCGCCAAGTGGAAGCAGGCTTATGACGATTTCGATGCTGAACGGAAGGGCATGGGGGTGGTAGGTGATGCTGTCTTCAAGTCGGCGGACGATCCCAACGACGTCACCGTGTGGCATGATTTCAAGACGCTGGAATCGGCCCGAGCGTTCGTAGATTCGGCTCGCTTGCGCGAGGTGATGTCCTCGGCCGGTGTGGCCGGCGAGCCCACGATCTGGTTCACCGGCCCGGCCTGAGCCATCTCGTCCCCAAGCTCTCGTTAGTTTCTTCTAGTCGGGGGCAGCCTGCATTTCGGTTGCCCTCGTCCGGGTCGACCCCGTGTGCGAAATCCCTTCGCGGCCGTCCGCGCTTCC
>JASFTI010000008.1:0-29427 GCA_050053635.1 Gemmatimonadales bacterium | reverse complement strand
ACCCTACGTTCGCACCGGCCGTAACACACTGGCCGTCGAAGTCTACCGCTGGAGCGATGGCAGTTACCTCGAGTGCCAGGATTTCTGGCGAATCAGCGGCATCGAGCGCGACGTGTTCCTCTGGGCGGCGCCCAAGGTTCACGTCCGCGACTTCCTCGCCGTCGGCGACCTGGACCACAGCTACTCGGACGGTACCCTCGAAGTCAGTGCGCAGATTGTCAACTACAACGACGAGCCGGTCTCAGGCTGGACGCTGGCGCTCGAGTTGCTGAGCCCTGCCGGCGAGCCCGTTCTTGCAGTCGAACCGACGCAAGAACTGAACGTCGAACCGGGTGAAGAGGTGACCGTCGAATTCCGGGAACCGGTACCGGGCCCGGCGAAGTGGACGGCCGAGACGCCCAACCTGTACACACTGCTGATCAATCTCGCCGACGCTACCGGCGAGACAGTCGAGGTGATCACCGCGCGGATAGGATTCCGTACCGTCGAGATGAAGGACGGGCTCCTGCTGGTGAACGGAGTCCCGATAACGATTAAGGGGGTGAACCGGCACGAGCACGAGCCGCGGACCGGTCACGTGGTGAGCGAGTCGGGAATGCTTCAAGACATAGCACTGATGAAGCAGCTCAACATCAACGCCGTCCGCACGTCACACTATCCCAACGACCCACGCTGGTACGAGTTGGCCGACGAGTACGGGCTCTACATCGTCGACGAGGCGAACATCGAGTCGCACGGCCGCGGCTACCATCCCGACACCACTTTTGGGAATGACCCGACCTGGGAGGCCGCTCACCTCGATCGCACCATCCGTATGGTCGAACGCGACAAGAACCACCCCTCAATAATCATCTGGTCGCTGGGCAACGAGGCGGGTAACGGCGTCAACTTCTACGCCACCTACAGCTGGATCAAGCAGCGGGACCGGACGCGGCCCGTGCAATACGAGCGCGCGCAGCTCGACTGGAACACCGACATTTATGTCCCCATGTACGCCGGCTTTCAGCACCTGGTCGACTATGCCGAGTCACACGACGACCGGCCGCTGATCATGTGCGAGTATGCCCACGCCATGGGCAACAGCGTCGGCAACTTCGCCGATTACTGGGAGATCATTGACCGTTACCCGAACCTGCAGGGCGGTTTCATCTGGGACTGGGTCGATCAGGGGCTGCTGACGGCCAACGAGAAAGGCGACACCATCTTCGGCTACGGCGGTGACTTCGGGCCGCCCGGCACACCGAGCGATGGAAACTTCTTGATTAACGGTATCGTGATGCCTGACCGGCGGCCGAACCCGTCAGCCTGGGAGGTCAAGAAGGTCTACCAGCCCGTCGATATCGAGCTCGTCGACCCGGAGGGACCGGTCGTCGCGATCCGCAACGACTACGACTTCGCGAATCTCAACGACCTGAAGCTGGTCTGGTCGCTCATCGCCGACGGCGTCGTGCAACAAACCGGCGACTTGGACGTCCCCACCGTCGCGCCTGGCGAACTCTGGAGGGTCAGGATCCCCTACTCGCCTTTTCAGCCCGTAGCCGGAACCGAGTACTACCTCAATCTCAGCTTCCAGACCCTAACGGCCACTGAGCTCGTGCCAGCCGGCCACGAACTGGCGTTCGGGCAATTCCGCCTGCCCTTCTTCCAGACCCTCCCGGCCCAGACTGCGGAATCGCTACCGCCACTCCACGTCGATGACGCTGAAGCGACGGCGACAGTGAGCGGCGCGAACTTCACGATCACTTTCGATAAGCAGGTCGGAGTTCTGACCTCCTTCATATATAAGGGCACCGAATTCATCCTCAGCGGTCCCGAGCCCAACTTCTGGCGCGCACCAACCGACAACGATTTCGGCGGCCGTTGGCAGACGAGGCTCGCCGTCTGGCGCGATGCCGGCGCCGACCGGACCGTGCGCCGCGTCATCGTTGCACAGCCCAGCCCTCAGCGTGTCACGATCCGCACACGCGTCTGGCTCGAGTCCGTACGCGCCGACTATTCAACCCTCTACACAATTCTCGGGAACGGCGAAGTCACCATCGAAAACCACTTCGAGCCGCGCGGCGAGGGGCTGCCCCGCATGCCCAGGTTCGGCATGCAGATGACCATACCCAGGCAGTTCTCCCACCTTCAATGGTACGGCCGCGGCCCCCACGAGTCCTACTGGGACCGCAAGACAGGAGCCGCGGTCGGCTTGTACAGCGGAACCGTGTCGGAGCAGTTTCATCCTTATGTCCGACCTCAGGAGAACGGCAACAAGACGGACGTACGTTGGTTCGCGCTGGCGGACGAGTCCGGCACCGGCCTGTTGGTCATCGGCATGCCGCTGCTCAGCATGAGCGCGCTGCACTTTACAGTCGAAGATCTCGACCCCGGTGAGTCGAAGGCGCGGCGTCACTCCGGCGAGTTGGTCGAGCGCGCCCTTGTGAACATCAATATCGACTACAAACAGATGGGCGTCGGAGGCATCACCAGCTGGGGGCCCACCGGCCTGCCCAAGTACTCGCTCTACTACCAGGATTATCGCTACAGCTTTCGGCTGCGACCCTTCTCTCTCGAGGACGGCTCGCCGGCCGAGTTGGCAAAGGTACGGTATGAGTAAACCACGACCCGCCCTTCTCGGCCTACTCGCCGTCGCCGCCATCGCTACGACCTGTCTGCCTTCCACACGGCAGCCGGAATACCACGAGGCGAGCACTACCGAGGTAGCGAAACGACCGGTAATTCGAGTCCTCGCCTATAACATCAAGCACGGCGAGGGGATGGACGGCGTGATCGATCTCGAGCGCGCCGCCCGCGTGATCCGGGAACTCGATCCCGACATCGTAGCGCTGCAGGAGATCGATAGCGCCGTAGAACGTACGTCCCGCGTCGACCAGACATCGCGTCTCGGCCAGCTCACGGGGTTGCACTCGGTCTTCGGGGCGTTCTTCGACTACCAGGGCGGCCGCTACGGTATGGCGCTGCTCTCCAAGTTCCCGATCAAATCCTACGCCAACCACTGGCTGCCGGAGGGAACCGAGCCGCGGACCGGGCTGGCGGCGCGGATCCGCCTCGCCGATTCCGGGCAGGAGATCATCGTCGTCGGTATCCATCTCTATCGCACACCGGAACAGCGCTTCGCCCAGGCCAGCGGGCTCGTCGACATCTACCGTGACGAGGTCACACCCGTGATCCTAGCAGGTGATTTCAACTCGCTGCCCGATTCCGATGTCCTTGCCCTGCTGAGGCAACACTGGCAGGTACCCGCCAAAGGCGAGGACCGACTGACCTACCCGTCCGATGTGCCGCAGCGCGAGATCGACTATATCATGTACCGGCCGGCCGACCGCTTCGAGGTCGTCGAGCACCGGGTGATCCATGAGCCACTGGTCTCGGACCACCGGCCGGTTCTCATCGAACTGGAACTCCTGGACCCAGCGAACCCTAACTGAGGGAGCGGCTATGTCCTTCCAGAGAAGAGACTTCATCAAGACCGGCGCCGGCGCCGCGATCGGCGCGTCCCTGTGGCCCGGCGTTTTGGCGGCGGGGGAAGCAGGGGCGCAGCGCGACACGGTTCGCCTCGGCTTCGTCGGTGTGGGCGGCCGCGGGACCTGGTTGCTCGGGCTCGCGCTGCAACGCGGCGACTGCGAGGTGAAGGCGGTCTGCGACGTGAAGCCCGAGCGCGTCGAGCGCGCGCAGAACATGGTGGACGAGGCGCAGGGCAGAACGCCGAGAGGGTTCAGCGAAGGCGAGGAAGATTTCCTCAATCTCGTCGACCGGGATGACATGGACGCCGTGATCATCGCTACACCGTGGCTCTGGCACACGCCGGTGGCCGTCGCAGCGATGAAGAGCGGCAAGTGGGTGGGCACCGAAGTGCCGGCGGCGGTAACCGTGCAGGAGTGCTGGGACCTGGTGAACACGTCCGAAGAGACCGGCATGCCCTGCATGATCATGGAAAATGTCTGCTTCCGCCGCGACGTGATGGCCGTGCTCAACATGGTGCGGCAAGGCATGTTGGGCGAGCTGATGCACTGCCAGTGCGGCTATCAGCACGACCTGCGCGGCGTAAAGTTCAACCCGGGCGCCGAGTTCGGGCCCGGCGCCAACGGCGAGGCCGAGTGGCGCACCGAACACTCGATACGACGCAACGGCGACATCTACCCCACCCACGGAGTGGGACCGGTCGCCAAGATGCTGAACATCAACTCGGGTAACCGCTTTGCGACACTCACTTCGACCGCGACCAAAACGCGCGGCCTGCACACCTACATCGTCGACGTGGGCGGCGAAGACCATCCCAACGCGGATGTCGATTTCAAGCTCGGTGACATCGTGACCACGGTGATCCAGTGCGCCAACGGCGAAACCGTCGTCGTCAGTCACGACACGAACCTGCCGCGCCCTTATTCCCTGATGTTCCGCGTGCAGGGCACTAAGGGCTTATGGATGAACGACGGCCGCACGATCTACATCGAAGGCGTCAGCCCAGAGCCGCACAGCTGGGAGGACTTCGGACCCTACGGCGAACGGTATGACCACCCCCTGTGGAGACGCTACGCGGATCGGGCCACAGGCTCGGGTCACGGCGGCATGGATTTCTTCGTCATGAATGCCTTCGTCGAGGCACTGAAGCGCGGCGTTGAACCGCCCATCGATGTCTACGACGCCGCCGCCTGGAGTGTCATCTCCCCGCTCTCCGAGCAATCGATCGCCACGGGCGGCGCGCCCGTCCGTTTCCCAGATTTCACCCGCGGCAAGTGGGTGACGCGACATAAGATCTTTGGACTAAGCGATGAGTTCTAGAATGACGAAACGCTCGATGACCTTACTCTGCTCTATTACCGTCCTGCTGCTGGCCGCCTGCGCCGGTGAAAGACCGCTGGATAAGAAGGTGTTGGTGATCGGGATCGACGGTGTCAGGCCCGACGTGCTTGCCCAAGTTCCCACGCCGGCGATCGATGCGCTGGCCGCCGACGGCGCCTTCAGCGGCAGCGTCACAACGCGGGCCCAGACGATCAGCGGGCCCGGCTGGTCCAGCATGCTCACCGGGGTCTGGCCGGAAAAGCATGGCGTCACCAGCAACAACTTCGCCGGTAACAACTACGCGATGTATCCGGACTTCCTCACCCGCCTGGAATTGAGCGACGGCGATTTCTCCACCTTCGCCGTCGTCGACTGGGCGCCGCTGGGCTCAGAGGCTTCGGGCGGCCCACTTCTCAGCGACACGATCGACGTGAAGCTCGACTTCGACGGCGATCAGCTCGGCTATCAGGAAGGCGACATCCGATCGGTGGCCGCCGCCGTTCGTTTCCTCGAGAACCAGGACCCCGACGCCGCCTTTGTCTATATCGGCTACCCCGACGTCGCCGCACACGACAACGGCGGTCGCTCGCACGAGTATTACCTGTCCATCGAGAACGCCGATGTCCAGGTAGGACGGCTCGTCGCCGCCGTCCGCAACCGGTCCACCTACGAACGTGAAGACTGGCTGATCCTGGTGAGTACCGATCACGGTCACACGGACGAAGGCGGACACGGCGGCGACTCGGCGGCGGAGCGTACGGTTTTCTACCTGGCGAGCGGGCCTTCGGTGACGAAGGGGACGCTGCCGCGCGACGTGAATATCGTCGACGTCGCCGTCACCGCCCTGGCGCATCTCGGGATCGTAATCGACCCGGCATGGCACCTCGACGGCAAGGTGTCCGGCCTGGAAGGTGAAAACTGACCGGGAGGTGAAGGAAAACGCGGGGAACCGAGCCGCACCTGCAAGAATTACGGGCAGCCTTCGCTGAGCGCTACCGCTCGCCCGAGGGGGCCTATCTGGTTCAGGCGCCCGGCCGCGTGAACCTGATGGGGGACCACATCGACTACAATGGGCTCTCCGTCCTGCCGATGGCCCTGCAGCGCCGCGTGTCCGTCCTTTACCGCGAGCGAGACGACGCCAACGTGCGGATCGCCACCACGGCAAAGGGCTACGCGGCCCGCGAGTTCAAGCTGACCAAGAACATCAAGCCGTATAAGCCCGGCGACTGGGGCAACTACGCCAAGGCGGCGGCACAAGGACTGGTCGAGCGCTTCGAGATCGATCGCGGATTCGACGCCGCAGTCCATTCCGACATTCCCGTCGCCGCCGGCCTCAGCTCCTCCTCCGCCCTAGTCGTCGCGTTCGCACTCGCCGTCCTCCACGCCAACGACCACGAAGAAGTGGAGCGACTCGAGCTTGCGGAACTGCTCGCCGAGGCGGAACACTACGTCGGTACAGAAGGCGGCGGCATGGACCAAGCCATTTGTCTGGCGGCGCGCAGGGGTTCGGCCAGCCGCATCGACTTCAACCCGCTGCGTCTCACCGCCCACCCGATCCCGCCGGAATGGAACTTCGTCGTCGCCTTCAGTCTGGTACCGGCGCAAAAGTCCGGGGACGCACGACGGACGTATAATGCGCGGACACGCGAATGTCGCGAGGCTCTCACAGGGGTGACCGAGGCGATGGGGATCACCGAAAAGGTCGACTCTTACCCGGCGCTATTGCGTGGACGGCGCGTACGCGACCTGTTGCGAAAGGCCGAGTCGACGCTGGACGAGATACAGATGCGCCGCTTCCGCCATGTGGTCAGCGAAGCCGAGCGCGTGCGGAAGGCCGAGAAGGCACTGGCCGCATACGACCTGAGGGGATTTGGCCGCCTGATGAAAGCATCGCACGCCAGTCTACGCGACGACTTCGAGGTCAGCTGCCCGGAGCTCAGTGAACTGGTCGACACCGCCACGCGGGCCGGCGCGCTCGGCGCTCGCCTCACGGGCGCCGGACTCGGCGGTTGCGTCGTAGCGCTCTGTTCGCGCGAACGCGTCGACAAGGTGCTGAAACGACTCAAGAGCCGATTCTACGATACGAGGGAATACGCAGGACCTCTGGAGGATCAGCTGTTCGTCGCTGTGCCCTCCGGCGGTGCGGAAGTGCATCCGGTGTGAGCGACTATTTCTAGACTTCGAACCTGAAAGGGGTTCACAGTGGGCGGTTTTTTCGGTGTAGTATCGCGCGACGATTGTGTGGCCGACCTGTATTACGGTACCGACTACCACTCCCATCTCGGCACCATGCGCGGCGGCCTCGCCGTCCATAACGGCCTGGGGATCAAGCGCTTCATCCACGACATCACGAACGCCCAGTTCCGATCCAAGTTCGAGGACGATCTACCGAAACTTCAAGGCTCCACCGGGATCGGCGTGATCAGCGACTACGACGACCAGCCGCTGATCATCCGCTCACACCACGGTGCCTACGCCATCCTCACGGTCGGCAGACTCGACAATCTCGATGAGCTGGTGACATCCGCCCTCCAGCGCGGATCTCACTTCTCCGAGATGAGCGGCGAAGAGGCGAGCCCCACCCAGGTCGTCGCCAACCTGATCGACCAGGCTGATAGCCTCATCGACGGCATCAGCGCCGCTCAGGATGCGATCAAGGGGTCCTGCTCGATCCTCTTGCTCACCGACGACGGCGTCTATGCCGCGCGTGACCTGTTGGGCCGCACCCCTATCGCCGTCGGCGAGAAACCGGGCTCCTTCGCCGTAACGCTCGAGACCTGCGCGCTCGCCAACACCGGCTACCAGGTAACCCGCTACCTGGGCCCCGGCGAAATTGTCCGCGTCACGCAGGACGGCGTCGAGCAGCTGCGACCACCGGGCGACAGGATGCAGATCTGTGGGTTCCTCTGGGTGTACTACGGTTACCCGGCGTCGAACTACGAGGATATCAACGTCGAGGCCGTCCGCTACCGCTGCGGCGGGTTCCTGGCCCAGCGCGACGACGTCGAGATCGATATGGTCGCCGGGATCCCGGACTCCGGGACCGGCCACGCCATCGGCTACGCCAACGCTGCGGGAGTCGCCTACGGCCGGCCCTTCGTCAAGTACACGCCGACCTGGCCGCGAAGCTTCATGCCGCAGGACCAGCGGGTCCGCGATCTCGTAGCTCGCATGAAACTGATACCGATCCGCGAGATCATCGAGGGCCGGCGACTCCTCTTCTGCGAGGACTCCATCGTCAGAGGCACACAGCTCAAAGACATTATCACGCGGATCTTTGATTACGGCGCCACGGAAGTGCACATGCGACCCGCCTGTCCGCCGCTCATCTTCAGCTGCAAGTTCCTCAACTTCTCGCGCTCGAAGTCGGAACTCGATCTGGCGGGCCGGAAATCGATACAGGAATTAGAGGGCGACGAGCCGGCCGACCTCGACGTCTACGCCGACTCGGACTCGGACCCGTACCGCGCCATGGTCGAGCGCACCCAGAAACGGCTGGGACTGACGACCTTGCGCTACCAGCGGCTGGAGGACCTCATCGCCGCCGTCGGCCTTCCCAAGGAGCGGGTCTGCACCTACTGCTGGGACGGCGTCGAGCCCTATAATCGAGCAGGCGAACCGTGATATTCGAACCACGAGCCCGCCTGATATGGAGCGCTCCAGCGAGCGCGCTGCGAGCGTCCGCCAAACCGTTCATCCTCCTGGCGGCCGCCGCCTGCGCGCCCATGGATTCGGGGCGCTCGACACCGTCGATGAACTGGCAGTCCGTCGACTCACTCAACTCCGCTCTACCCGCGGGCGTGCGTGTCTTCGCGGGCGTGAACGAAGAGCTGCCGCTGCACGCCTGGTACGTCCGCATCGACGAGCCTGATCTCCGCCTCGTCACGCGTGTCGCGGTGTCCGACGACCCGGCCGACCGCCGCGAGACGGTCTCGAGCTTCGCAAGCGACCTCGGCGCTTGCGTCGCGGTGAACGGCGGCTACTTCGCCATGGATCAGACCCCCGCCCGACACCGGGGACTGCTGCTGACCGACGGAACTCTCTGGGAGCCCCCCACGCCCTCGATCATCTGGGACACTTTGCGCTACGAGACGGCCAGGGCGGCCGTCGGTTTCACCGAGGACGATGCGGTCGAGATTGCCTGGGTGGCCGCGCGCCGCGACACGCTATTCGCCTGGTCGGATCCCCCTCGCCACCAGACCGGCCGGCCGGCCGACCCGTTAAGCCGCGAAGACGCCATGATCTGGGAGGTACGCGACGCCCTCGCCGCAGGACCGCGGTTGATCGCGGCCGGTGAGGTGCGCCTCACCCTGGATGAGGAAGGTTTCTTCGGCTCCTATCTCCGAGAACCGCACCCCCGGACGGCGGCGGGCCGTACCGCCGACGGCGCGCTCATCTTGATGGTGGTCGACGGCCGACAATCTGACAGCCGCGGCGCCACCCTCGACGAGCTCGCCGAGCTGATGCTGGAGGTCGGCGCCGTCGAAGCGCTGAACCTCGACGGCGGCGGATCCTCGACCCTGGTGGTGGACGGAACGCTGGTCAACCGGCCGACGGGCGGCACATCGGAACGTCAGGTCATGTCGGCGTTGGTCACGTTCTGCAAGTGAGAGGCTGGTGCCCAAGCAGGGTCGCAGCGCCCTGCGGGGCGCGCCGCTAGCGCTACTCGAACCCGACCTGCGGCAGCTTCCGGAAGAGACCCGCCGCCGCGATCACCACGACCGCGAAACAGGCCAAAGCGAGAGGCACCCGGCCGTAGAGCGCGAACCCCGTCCCGAACAGCGCCGCGTAGACCACCGCACAGCCCAGGAACCAGCAGAGCAGCGCCGCCGTGAAGCGCCCTTCCGTGGGTCCCGTCTGCACCGCGCCCCGCCAGCCCCGGTTGAACGGCCGGATCCTGTCGTAGAACATCTGCAGCGTCGCCCGATCGGTGGCCGGCGTCAGCAGCGTGACCGTCAGCCAGACGGCCGTGGTGATGGCGACGCCGAGGACTAGCTTGAGCGATGCGTGGATCGCCGCAAAGCCCAGCGCCTCGTGGATGAGTGTGAAATAGACCGCTACCAAGAACGAGATGATCATCGCCGACAGCTCGCTCCAGGCGTTGATCCGCCACCAGAACCAGCGCAGCAGAAATATGAGGCCGGTGCCGGCGCCGATCTGCAACAATATCTGGAACGCCTGCAGCGCGTTCTCCAGCCAGAGCGAGACGATCCCCGCCAGGATGATGAGCATCACTGTCGAGATCCGCCCCATTCTCACGTAGTGCTGCTCTTCACCCTGCGAATACACGAACCGCCGGTAAACGTCGTCGACGATGTACGACGCGCCCCAATTGAGGTGCGTGCTGATCGTCGACATGTAGGCGGCGGCCAGCGAAGCGACGACCAGCCCCAGCAACCCGTGGGGTAGAAAGACCAGCATCGCCGGATAGGCCAGGTCGTGACGCACGATCGACGGGTCGATCCCCGGGAAGCGGGCCGTGATCGCGTCCAGGTTCGGATAGACGATCAACGAGGCGAGCGCCACGACGATCCAGGGCCAGGGCCGCAGCGCGTAGTGGGCGATGTTGAACCAGAGCGTCGCCCGCACCGAGTCCTTCTCGTTCCGCGCCGCCAGCATGCGCTGCGCCACATAACCGCCGCCTCCCGGCTCGGCGCCGGGGTACCAGACGCTCCACCACTGCACCGCGATCGGAATGATGAAGACCGGCACCGCGACTCGCCAATCGCTGAAGTCGGGCAGCAGCGACAACTTACCCTCAAGCGCCGGATGCGTGATCAACCCTGCCAGGCCACCGACCTCGGGCTGGGCCAGCGCGTAGTACGCCGCCGCGATCGAACCGATCATCGCGATCGCGAAGAGCAGCAGGTCGGTGACCACCACGCCCCACAGCCCCGAGGTCGCCGAGTAGATGACCGTGACCGTGCCGGCGATCAGCACCGTCGTGTACTTGTCGATCCCCAGCAGCACGCCGCCGATCTTGATCGCCGCCAGCGTGACCGTTGCCATGATCATCACGTTGAAGAAGACGCCCAGGTACAGCGCCCGAAAGCCACGCAGGAACGCCGCGACCGGTCCCGAATAGCGCAGCTCGTAGAACCCGATGTCGGTGAAAGCGCCCGACCGCCGCCACAGCTTCGCATAAAAAAAGACCGTGCACATCCCGGTAATCAAAAACGCCCACCACAGCCAGTTCTGACTCACTCCGCCCGTCCGCACCATATCGGTGACCAGGTTCGGCGTGTCGGTCGAGAACGTCGTCGCCACCATCGACGTGCCCAGCAGCCACCACGGCGCCTTGCGACCCGACAGGAAGAACTCCTGCGTTCCCTTACCGGCGCGCCGCGCGAAGACGAGACCGACGGCCAGGGCGATCAGGCCGTAGAGCAAGACGACGAACCAATCGATACCGACGAGTTGCATGGACTTGCGCTCCCGCTGCTCGGTGGGTTGCGGCTTCTTTATACAGCGTCACGTGCCGCCGCGCTACCTCATGAGCATTCTCGTGCCCAGTGAGACGCCGGGGCTGGGTGCACCGTCCGGTGGAGGAAACGGTCTGCAATACAGACGGCCTCAGAATCGCAAGCCTCGAGGAGGTTGCAGGGAGCCGAGGGTGTCATTGAGCGTGATTCGGAGCGCGCGGGCGGCGCAGCCGCCCTTCACGCAATCGGGGCGCGCGACATGGAGCGAAACGACCTCTCGGCGACCCAGTACCACTGTACCAGCGGACCAGGTTGGCGAATCCCTCATTCCCGTCGTATTGTCAGCAAGCCGAACTCCATCGAAGGCAGCAGAACCAGGAGACAATCGCCGAGGACCGCATGATCTCACGGCGCGATATGCTGAAGAGGAGCGGCGCCGCTCTGGCGGGCCTGGCCGCCCTACAGCCGACCTGGCCGCGTCCGGCCGGCTCGCGGCAGGACGAGGAGGATCTCACCCAGTACGTCGATCCGTTCATCGGCAGCGACGCCCACGGGCATACCTACCCCGGCGCCAACCTGCCGTTCGGCATGGTCCAACTGAGTCCCGACAACGGAGTGAACGGCTGGGACTGGTCCTCGGGCTACCACCGGTCCTCCGATCGTATCGCCGGGTTCAGCCACACCCACCTGAGCGGCACCGGAATCGGCGACATGTACGATCTGCTGTTCATGCCGACTTTCACCGACGGGGCGCCGATCGGCGATTACAGTTCCAGCTTCTCCCACGAGCGCGAGCGAGCCGAGCCCGGCTACTACTCCGTCGAGCTACTCGATACAGGGATCACGGCCGAGCTGACCGCCACCGAGCGCGTCGGCCTGCACCGTTACGTGTTCCCGGCGCCGCCACGCAGTCGGCAAGCCTCGGTCGTCGTCGATCTCGGCCACTCGCTCAACTGGGACAGACCCACCGACACCAGGATCACGGTCGAGAGTCCGACGCTCATCAGCGGCCACCGCATGTCCACCGGCTGGGCGCCCGACCAGCGCGTCTACTTCGCCGCGAGCTTCTCGCGCCCGTACCGAGATCACTGGCTCGAGAGCGAATGGACGACCTCGCCGGCGCGCAAAGAACTCCAGGGCACTCACGTCAAGGGGTGTTTCCAGTTCATGGGAAGTTCGACCCAGCCCCTCGTGGTCAAGGTCGCCATCTCGCCGGTCAGCATCGAGGGCGCCAAGCGCAACCTCCGCCAGGAAGCCCCAAGCTGGAACTTCGACGAGGTTTGCCGCCAAGCCCTGGAGATCTGGAACCGAGCGCTGCACTGTGTCCAGGTCAAGACGGCGAACCGCGAGGAGAAGGTCCTCTTCTATACAGCGCTCTACCACGCGTTCCTCGCCCCCCAGCTCTTCTGCGATGTCGATGGCGCCTACCGCGGGCCCGACGGCGAGACGCACAGCGCCGGCGGATTTCAGAACTACACGGTCTACTCGCTGTGGGACACGTTCCGGGCCGAGCACCCGCTGCTCACACTGCTGCAGCCCGAGCGAGTGGACGACCTGATACAGTCGATGATGGCGTTCTATCGAGAGGGCGGCGTCCTGCCAGTCTGGTCGTTGGCCGGAGTCGAGACGAACACGATGATCGGCTACCACTCGGTGCCGGTCATCCTCGACGCGTGGTCGAAAGGGCTGACGACCCTGAACCCGCAGGAAGCGCTGGAAGCGATGATCGAGAGCGCCACACAGGACGCCCACGGCCTGCGCTTCTACAAGTGGCCGGCACCGATCTCGCTCGAGCGAGCTCGGGCGCGGGACGCCGGGCCGAACCTGCGGCGCGTCGCCTCTGTCGAGAGGCGGCACGTGCAGTCGATGGGTACAGTGGTAAGCGGCTACGAGCGCACGCTCGCCGGCAACACGATGCGCTACCACTCGCCAGTACCGGCGGCCCGCTCGGCGCTCATCTCGCGGACGGAAACAGAGCCTGGACCGATCGAGTGGGAGACCGCGGCCGTTCCCGAGTTCACCCAATCCAAAGTGAGCTTCATCTGGCAGGCTGGGATGGACGCCGGCAACAACGGTCATCACTTCGACCTGTACGTGAACGGCGAGCGGTGGTTCAGGTTCAACGCGCCCAGGTTGCGTGACCGGAACTTCACCGCCAGGGGGCCGGGCGGCGCGACGCTCACCTTCCGGGCGACCCACACCGATCAGTACAACGATCTCTTCGGTTTCATGGCTTTGACCGTCCCGGCCTCGGCCGTGCAAGAGGGCGAACGATTGCAGCTCAAACTGCAGGGCGAGACCGCGGGTACGCGCGATTGGTGCATGACCTTCGAGCACCCGATCCGCTCGCGCATCACCATCGACAACGTCCACGCGCACGTGGAAGAAGGGGGCGAGATCAGGCAGCTGGTTCGCCTGGACATCGAGCATTACGCAGCACCGACCGAGGCGATAGTCTTCATCTCGCACGGCCGACCTGTCGAGACGCGGCTCGTCTTCGGCAACAATCACCTGCTGCTCCCGGTCCTGCCGGTCGACCGGAAGACGCCGACGGCTGTAGCGGTCGACCGCGTCGATAGCCCGACGCTTGAGGCCGAGCTGGAGCTGCGGCCCGTGCGACCGTACCGCTACATCCCGGCGAACTGGGAACCCGAGTCGGTGTCGAAGACGCTCGAGTACGCGTACGACGACTGGTGCATCGCGCGGATGGCGGAGGAACTCGGTGATGACTACAATGCCGAGTTGTTCTACGAGCGGGCCACGTACTACCAGAGTCTGTTCGACCGCTGGGCGGGATTCATGCGCGGCCGGCTCGCCAACGGTGAGTGGAAGGAGCCCTTCTCGCCGACGGCGGCATCGCATCGACAGGACGAGTACACCGAGGGCAACGCCTGGCAATACTCCTGGTACGTGCCACACGACGTGCGCGGGTTGATCGAGTTGATGGGCGGCCGCGAGGAGTTCGTCGCCAAGCTGGACGAGCTGTTCGCGACCTCGTCGGAGATGGAGGGAACGGCACCGCCCGACATCAGCGGCATGATCGGTCAGTACGCCCACGGCAACGAGCCGAGCCACCACATCGCATATCTCTACGCCTACGCCGGCGCGCCCTGGAAGACACAGGATCGCGTACGTCAAATCACCGAGATGCTCTACGGCGTCACGCCCGACGGGCTGCCGGGCAACGAGGATTGCGGCCAGATGTCGGCCTGGTACATCCTGAGCGCCATGGGGCTTTATCCCGTGAACCCCGCTGACGGCAACTATGTGATCGGGGCGCCGCACTTCGAGCGCGCCGTCATAGACGTAGGTGACGGAAGGGAGTTCCGCGTCGAGGCGCCGGGCGTCTCGCCAGCCAACAGGTACATTCAGTCGGCCACGCTCAACGGCCGGCCATTAGACCGCTGCTACATCACTCACGAGGAGATCGTCGCCGGCGGCACGCTCGCCTTCACGATGGGCCCCGCGCCCAACAGGGAGTGGGCGGCCGATGAGTCGGCCGCACCACCGTCGATGGCGCCGGGCTAGCGCGCCAACGCGCTCAAACGGAGAGAGGATGATCTCACGCAGGGAGATGCTCCGCGCGACCGGCTTGGCCGTGGCCGGGCTCGCCGTCGGCGCCCAGAGGCCCGACGCCCGCACCGCGAGCGCCGTTACGCCTCTACGCTTTCAGGATTTCACGTCGCAACGGCCGCCGATCGACCAGCGGAAGTTCGTCAGTGACGCCGTGGAAGAGACGATAGCCACGGTCGCGCGCCGCATCGCCGATCCCGAGCTCGCCTGGATGTTCGAGAATTGCTACCCCAACACCCTCGACACCACGGTGCAGCACCGGACGATCGACGGCCGGCCGGACACGTTCGTCATCACCGGCGACATCCACGCCATGTGGCTGCGCGACTCCACCGCTCAGGTCTGGCCCTACCTGCCATTGGCCGGAAAGGACGAGCGGCTGAAGGACCTGCTGGCGGGTGTGGTCAACCGCCAGACCCGCTGCGTCTTGATCGACCCCTACGCCAACGCCTTCAACGACGGGCCCACCGGCGGCGGCTGGGAGAGCGACCTCACCGACATGAAGCCGGAGCTGCACGAGCGGAAGTGGGAGATCGATTCGCTCTGCTACGCCGTTCGCCTCGCACACGGCTACTGGACGACGACCGGCGATGCCTCCGTGCTGGATGCGGGCTGGCGAGACGCGGCCCGGCTGATCGTCGAGACGTTCAAGGAGCAGCAGCGCAAGGAGGGGCCCGGGCCCTACAAGTTTCAGCGCGTCACCGCGGTCTTCTACGACACGGTGCCGCTGGGCGGCTACGGCAATCCCACCCGAAAAGTGGGGCTGATACACTCGATGTTCCGGCCGTCCGACGATGCCTGCCTCTACCCGTTCCTGGTCCCCTCCAACCTGTTCGCCGTCGTCTCGCTGCGACAGCTGGCCGAGATCTTCAGCGAGGAGGTCGGAAACCAGGCGTTCGCCGACGAGTGCGGCGCGCTGGCCGACGAGGTCGACGAGGCGGTCCGCGAGCACGCGGTGACCGAGCACCCGGCCCACGGTCGCGTCTACGCTTACGAGGTCGACGGTTTCGGTAACGCCCTCTTCATGGACGACGCCAACGTTCCCAGCCTGCTGGCGCTACCCTACCTCGGCGCGGCCCGCAGCTCCGACACAATTTACCAAGCAACGCGACGCCTGGTGCTCAGCAACGACAACCCATACTTCTTCAGCGGCTCGGCCGCCGCGGGCATAGGCGGACCCCACGTGGGACTCGACATGGTATGGCCGCTCGGCATCACGATGCGCGCATTGACCAGCGCGGACGATGATGAGATCCTCCACTGCCTGCGCATGCTGAAGAATACACACGCCGGGACAGGCTTCATGCACGAGTCCTTTCACAAGGACGACCCGGCGCGTTTCACTCGCTCCTGGTTCGCCTGGGCCAACACCCTGTTCGGCGAGCTGATCGTCAAGCTGTACGACGAGCGGCCCGAACTTCTGACCCGGCCACTGTGACGCGCCATGCCCACCGTCGATCGTCGCAGCTTCCTGGGCTCACTGGGCGCCGCAGCGATGGCAGGCTCGCTGCCACGGCCGCTGAAGGCTCTTCTGGTACCGCATGACGCGCCCCAGTTGCCCGGAGCCCCGCGCCTGGCGCTGCTCCATGAGCCCGATTTCCCCACCGTCGACGCGCGGCCGATCCACGAGCGGACATTGCGTGCGGCGATCGACGGACTCGACGCGACCGAGCTGAGCGTCGCCGACCTCGTAACGCTCACACCCGACGCCTTCGACGTCTTCCTCAGCCCTTACGGCTCGGCGTTCCCCAAGGACGCCTGGCGAGCGATCCTCGACTTCCTCGCCGCCGGCGGCAATTGGGTGAACGTCGGGGGCGTGCCTCTTTCCGTTCCGGTGCGGCGCGAGGATCGGGACTGGCAGGCCGAGATCAAGCAGACGGCCTACCACAAGGCGCTGGGGGTGACCCATGCGTTCCCGGTCGACGTCGGCGACCTGCGTGACTACGTCGCGAACCCGCAGGTCGCCGGGGCCGGCGCACTGGCCGACGGCATCGAGGCCGAGACGGTCTTCGAGCTCTACTACCGGCTCACCCGCGAGAAGGAGTTCCCCGACGAGGACGGCTCGGACGGGCCACGCGAAGGCGTCGTCACGCCGTTGCTCTCTGTTATGGGCGACGGCGAGCACCCCGTCGCGGCACCGGTCGTTCGCCTCGACCGGACACAGGGGCCCTTCAGCGGCGGCCGCTGGCTCCTGGCGAACTTCGATGGCTCGATCTCGGCCGCCGCCCTGCGCGCCCTCGTAGAAGACGCCGCGCTGGGATCGCAGCAGCTGACGGTCGCGCCTTCGCTCGCCAGCTACCAGGACGGCGAGACGCCGGCGCTCACGGTGACGCTCAAGACGCCGGGCTCGGAGCGCCGCGACACCGGCCTCACGTGCCGGATAGAGGTCTTCGACGATCGGGATGAGCCGATCGCGACGGCCGAGCTGCCGCTCGAGGGGAGCGGCTATGTCGCCGCCGCGGCGGCGACGCTGGAACCGGCGCTCGGCCGCCTGGAGCCCGGGCTCTACCGGGTGGAAGCGGAACTCGTATCGGAGGGTAGCTTCGCCGGCTTGAGTGCGACTTCAGGCTTCTGGATCCACGACCACGAGTTGCTGGCTGGCGGTCGATCGTTCACCACCGACGCACACAATCTCGTGCGCGACGGCGTCCCCTATGTCGTCACCGGGACCTCGTACATGGCGACGGACGTGCATCGTCGCTTTCTACTCGAGCCCAACCCACATGTCTGGGACCGCGACTTCGCCGCCATGCGGCGCGCCGGCGTGAACATGATCCGCACGGGCATCTGGACCGGCTGGAAGCGCTACATGCCGGGGCCGGGCTCGGTCAACGAAGCGGCGCTCCGCGCACTCGACGCCTTCCTGCTCTCGGCCCGGCGCCACGAGATCCCCGTCATCTTCACCTTCTTCGCTTTCGTGCCCGATTCGTGGGGCGGTGATAACCCGTACCTCGATCCGCGGGCGCTGGACGCACAGAAGGAGTTCATCTCAAACATCGTCGCGCGCTACAAAGAGATGAACGACGTTATCTGGGACCTGATCAACGAGCCGTCCTGCTGTTCGCCCGACCGCCTGTGGCAGACGCGTCCCAACTACGACGAGCACGAGACCCGCGCCTGGCGCGACTGGCTGCGCCAGCGCTTCTCCGCCGAAACCGATGAAGAACTGAAGATGAAGCTCGCGGAGCTCTGGCGAACGCTGCCCGCCGATGCGCTGGAGCTGCCCGAACCGGCCGAATTCGGCGACCGTAACATCTTCGAGGAAGCGCGACCGCTGAAAGCCATGGAGTACCGTCTCTTCGCCAACGACGTCTTCAGCCGCTGGGCCCAGGAGATGGTCGCGACGATTCGCGCGGCCGGCGGTCCACAGCAGTTGGTCACCGTCGGTCAAGACGAGGGCGGCACCTACGAGCGACCCGCCCCCATGTTCCACGGTCCGGTCGTCGACTTCACGTCCAATCACACCTGGTGGCTGAACGACGCCCTGCTCTGGGACAGCGTGGTCACCAAGACACCCGACCGCCCGAACCTGATCTCCGAGACGGGGATCATGTTCTATGAGCGGATCGACGGGAGCGCCTGGCGCACTGAGCACGAGGCCCGCGACCTGCTCGAGCGTAAGCTCGTACTCGCGACCGTGACCGACACCGCCGGCTTCATCGAGTGGATCTGGAACACCAACCCCTACATGCCGCTGGACAATGAGGCGGCGATCGGGCTGCTGCGGGCTGACGGCTCGGCCAAGCCCGAGCTACGGGTGCTCGAGCGGATAGCGGGCTTCGTCGCCCAGTCGATGCGCGATCTCGGGACCCGCGAGCCTGAACCGGTCGTTATGGTGATCCCACACTCCCACATGTTCTCGGTGCGCAACTTCGCGACGGCAGCGACGCAGCGCTGCGTGCGCGTGATGCACTATCACTTGCGCGTCACGATGGGCGCCGTCGGCGAGTACGCACTCGATCGCCTCGATTACAGGCCGCAGCTCATCGTCCTGCCGTCGCCGCGCATCCTCACCGAGGCCGCCTGGCAGCGGCTGCTGCAGCTGGTGCGCGACGGCGCCACGCTCCTCGTCACCGGCCCTATCGACTCCGACGAGCACTGGCTGCCCGTCGAGCGGCTCGAGCGCTTCGGCGTTCAAGCCACCGTCAGGCCGGTGGCCCAGGAGGAGCACCTCGCTATCGGAAACATGGTGTATCGGTTGAGCTACCGGGGCGACAAGTTCCAGCGCCTCGAAAAATCGGTGCGGGCGCCTGCAGAGCCGGCGCGGGTCGCCGAGTTCCGCGAGGGAACCGGAAGGGTGATCTGGTCACCACTTCCCGTCGAGCTGGCCGAGGGTATCGCCCCGACGGCCGTCCTCTACCGCGATGCGCTCGCCGCAGCGGGCGTCGAGCCGCTATTCGATATGGAGAGACCCGACCCTGGAGTGCTCGTCTATCCAGCCGTGTATCGGGAGGCCGTGCTCTACGGGATCGTATCCGAGCTCGGCTCGGCGACCGATGTTCGCCTGACTCACGCCGAGACCGGAACCGAGCTGGAGTTCGACCTAGCACCGGGACGCGCCGCCCTCGCACTGCTGGGCCGCAACGACGGCCGCATCCTCGGCCGCTACGCGCCCGCCGCCAGATCCCGGGGATAGTGGCCCGCCACCACCAGCTCCCTCAGCCGAGCCTCGACGTAGGGCCTGTCCTCACGGTGGGTGACCCCCAGCCACGGACCGGATGTGGGGATCACCCGGACCCGTAGTTCGCCGCTCGCGATAAGGTCGTTCACCGAGTTGCTCAGATAGAACTCGGCGTCGGGGTCGTCGCCGTGCTCGCCTAAGAAACGTGTGAACTCGCGCTCGAGCAACGGGAAGGCGGCCGGCGTCGCCGCCCAGAGGTTCATCGAGACCGTCTCGTCGCCGCTCAGATCACGGCGCTCGCCTTCAACGGTGACACCGCTCAGGCCGCCGCCGGCTTCACCGATCTCCTTCAGCTCGACCACCCGCGCTAAGTAGCCCTCGTCGTCGATCTCGCAGACGGCGCGTGATACACCGCCGTGCGGTGAGAGCGTATCCCGCAGCGTATAACCCGCCGCGGCAGACTCCGGCGTATCCGAGCCGGCGACACCGCGAAGATGATCGGCCAGGTGGGCGAACGCCGATGCGCCGTAGAAGTCGTCGGCGTTCATCACGACGAACGGGCCGGACACCACGGCCCGAGCGGCTAGCGTTGCGTGTCCGGTACCCCACGGCTTGCTCCGGCCCCCCGGGGCAAAGAACCCTGGCGGCAGGGCGGCCAGCTCCTGATATGCGAAGGCGAACGACAGCGCACTGCCGAATGTTCGCGCCAGACGCTCCCGGAACGCGTCCTCCAGCTCGGGCCGAATCACCAGCACTACCCGCGAGAACCCGGCACGGACCGCATCGTAGATCCCGTAGTCCAGCAGCGCCTCGCCGCTCGGACCCACCGGCTCCAGCTGCTTGAGCCCGCCGTAGCGGCTGCCGATCCCCGCCGCGAGCACCACAAGTGTCAACCCCATGCCCGCATCGTAACGTCGCCAATCAGAGAATTCCACCGTCAACAAAGAATCCAATCGGAATTCAAATGATCAATTACTCTATTATTCTCTCAATCATGGATTCCCGAATCTCCACGAACTCCCATCAAACGGCCAGGTGGCACAAAAAGAGCCCCGGCGGTCGAGGACCACCGGGACTCTCGCATGCTGGGAGCGCGGTAACTCAGCTACCGCTGCGCTCCTCCTCCCACTCCTCCAGCGTCATCAGCTGCAGCAGCTCCATCCCTTCACGTTCCAGCCGCGTATTCAGATCGCTCAGTCTGTCCTCTCCGGTAAGCTCGGCAAACTCCGCCTCCGCCGCAGTCAGCTCGGCCCCCAGATTCTCCATCCGCGCCAGCTCGGAGTCGGTGGGCCGCCCGGCATAACCGTTCACTGCGCCGAAGAGAGCGCCGAGCTTCTCACGCAGCTGCTCATCGGCCGAGAACAGCCCTTCCTCGCCGGTCGATACCACGCTGGCCCGGAACTCCTCCAGCTCGTCGGCGTAGTCGTTCAGCCGTCGGGCCGTGCCGCCGCCGACCGAGTCGGCGCGCTCGCGCGCCTGGTCGCGCAGATCGACCGCCGCCTCAACCACGTAGGTCAGGCGCTCGAGCATGTCGTAGATCCGCAGGGCCGTTCGCTGCTGAAGCTGCCGGTCCTCCGCCGAGTGCGGCGAGCGCGGGTCGGGTACCAGCCTGACCTCACCGTCGTACGTGTTCCGGCCTTTGACGATCTTGTACGTGTACGTCCCTTCCGGCACCCGCGGACCCTGGAACACGGGCACCAGCGCGCTCGCCGCCGGAACCTTGGGCGCCGGCATCCTCATCGGCCAATCGACCCGGTTGATGCCGCGGACCTTGCCGGCCGGGATCTCGGTGATCAGCTCGCCTTCGGCGTCGAACACCTCGAGCTTCATGTCGCCGAAGATGTGGCGCCGCGCCTGATAGTAGACGATCGACGCCGCCTCCGAAGGATTGCGGCCCACGTACTCATCGGCGCCGGGGAACCAGGGGCCCTGGCCGCCGCCGATCATCTGAACCGAGGCGCGCGTCGGCAGAATCGCCAGCTCGGCCTCCAGAACCTCGGGCGTCAGACCGCGTAGCGGCGTGATGTCGTCCAGGATGTAGATCCCGCGCCCGTGCGTCCCCGCGATTAGATCGTTCTCGCGCGGATGGATCGCCAGATCGTGCACCGCCACCTTCGGGAAGTCGGTGGCGTAGCGCGCCCACGACGCGCCAGCGTCCAGGCTGATGTAGAGCCCGAACTCGGTCCCGAGGAACAGGATGTCCGGCCGCTCCAGGTCCTCCTTCACGACGAAGCTGTAGCCCTCGATCTCACCGGTGACCAGCGACTCCCACGTCTCACCGTAATCCCTCGTACGATACAGGTACGTCGTCATGTCACCCGTGCGGTGGCCGTCGAACGTGACGTAGGCGGTCGCCTCGTCGTGGCGGCTCGCCTCCACGTGCGAGACCCACGTGTGCCGCGGCAGGCCGTCGACGTTGCGCACCACGTTCTCCCAGCTCGCGCCGTCGTCGCGCGTTACCTGCAGGTTACCATCGTCGGTACCCACCCAAATCACGGCAGGGTTCACCGGCGACTCGCTGATCGTGTAGATCGTCGTGTGGTTCTCCGCCGACGTCGCATCGGTCGTCAGACCGCCCGACTCTTCCTGCTTCTGCTTCTCGGGGTCGTTCGTCGTCAGATCGTCCGACAAGCGCTCCCACGAACCGCCGCGATCGCGCGTCCGATACAGGAACTGGCCCCCCATGTACAGCGTGCCGGGGTTACGCTGGCTCACGTGGATCGGCGTGTTCCAGTTGAAGCGCAGTTCTGTGTCTTCGGATTCCGGATACGGCCGGATATCCTTCATCTCGCCCGTCGACCTCTGCAGCCGCGACAGGTTGCCGCCCTGGTACTCGGTGTAGACGAAATCGGGATCGCTCGGATCGACGAAAATGTGGAACCCGTCGCCGCCGTTCAGCAGGGTCCAATCTGACGGCATGATGCCGCCCGACTTCCGCGACGGGCCGACCCAGGTCCCGTTGTCCTGAAGGCCGCCGTACACGTTGTACGGGAACTCCATGTCGTAGCTGATCTCGTAGAACTGCGAGACGGGCAGCGCCTTCGAGTGGCGCCAGGCGCCGCCGTGGTCGTAGGAAAAGTAGACGCCGCCGTCGGTGCCGAGGATCAGCTCCTCGTTGTTCAGCGGGTTGACCCACATCGCGTGATGATCGCTGTGCACGCTGCCGACGTCGAAGCCGCTCGAGCTGAACGGCGAGGTGAACGAGTCGCCACCGTCGTCCGAGACCGTCAGCAGGAAGCCCGGCTTGTAGACCCGATCGACGATCACCGGGTCCGGCACGATGTAGGCGAAGTAGAAGGGGCGGCTCGTGACGTTCATCGACGAGTTCGTCTCCTCCCACGTCGCACCCATATCGTCGGAACGATAGAACGCCGTCTCCTCCGCCTCGACGATCGCGTAGACCCTGGTGGGCCGCGGCGGTGACACGGCGACCGCGATCCGGCCCTTGTCACCCTCCGGTAACCCGACCGTCAGCTCCTGCCACGTGTCGCCGCCATCGACCGACCGATAGAGCCCGCTGCCCGGGCCGCCGGAGGTGAAGAAGTACGGCCAGCGCCGGAACTCCCACATGCCGGCGTACACGATGTTCGGCGCATGCGGGTCCATCGAGATATCGGAGCAGCCCGTGTCCTCGTTGATGTAGAGTACCTTCTCCCAGGTCTCTCCGCCGTCGGTAGTCCGGAAAACCCCGCGCTCCTCGTTCGCATCCCACAGGTGGCCCGTGGCACAGACGTAGACGCGATCGCCGTTCAGCGGATCGACCGCGATCCGAGCGATGCGCTCGCTGTCCTCGAGACCCATCATCTGCCAGGTATCGCCGCCGTCGGTCGACTTGTAGACGCCGTTACCCACCGAGACGCTGTTACGGACCCACGTCTCGCCGGTCCCGACCCAGACGACGTCGGTATTCGATGGATCGATCTTGATCGCGCCGATCGACTGTGTATGGTCGTCGAAGACCGGCTCGAACCGTAGACCCCCGTCTCTCGATCTCCATACACCCCCGCTCGCCGCGCCCACGTATATCGTGAGCGGATATTCGGGGACCGCGTCCAGCGCCGCGATCCTGCCGCTCATCGTCGACGGCCCGATCGCCCGCGCCCGCAGGCCGGCGAAAGTGGCCGATTCGATTTCCACCTGGGCGTCGGCTACCGCCGGCAGCACCAACAGCACCGCCAGCGCTACGCAGCCCCGCCAGGCAAGATCCAGCCGGGTACGCATCTTCACACTCCTTCTCCCGTTTATAGCTGCGCTTTTCCTGCTCCCACAGAAAGAAGGCCAGCGCTACTGCTGGCCCTCTTCACTCTTCTCCGGCATGACGAATAGCGAGTCCGCCATCTCGACGTTCAGTTCCACCACGTCGATAGTCACCGCCTGACCCGCCGGCGCACCCTTGGGCCGCGCCTCGATCGAGTGGGCGATCATCAGGCCGCCGACCTCTTTATAGTCGCTGACGATCGTCTCGAACTCGACCGTCCGGCCTTGCACTTCACGTACGCCCTCCATCTTGATCGGCACGAAGTACTCCGAATCGAGGTAGTAGTATTGGACGCTGCCGCTGTTCATCGTGATCTTCAGCTTGTACGCCTGTGTCCCTGCCGTCTCCTCCATACCGAGTAGCTCGACCGTGTGCCCGGACTCCTCCCAGCCGACCAGCGGGCCGTCGACGTCGGCCGTCTCCCACAGATCCTCCGCCTGGCCTTCCGGGATCTCCTCCGGTTCCGTACTTCCAGCAAAAGGCATCACCTGCCAGGCGGTCTCGCCGTCATATCCCTGGACGCCCGTCATGCCTTGGAACACGAACTCGATACGCGCCATGTTCGGGCGCTTGGCCATCACCGTGAACGGCGCCTCGATACCCATGCCGCCCATCATCATCTTGCCGGTCATCTTTATCGACTGTACGGACTGCCAGGCGTCCAGGCCGCCGATCGCCTCGTAGTAGTTGCTCAGCACCTCGTCCAGGTCCTGGGCCTGGGCCTGGGCCTGGGCCTGGGCCGGCGCGGCCACCAATGTCACGACAGCCAGGGCTGCCAGCTTTCTCAGCATGAGAAGTCCTCCTTGTTTGGTGAACTGGGGCACACAAGACGGCCCCACCCCCCGCGGGAGGCCGCGCCGCTCGTGGGTCCGAGTGCTGGGTTGTCGGCTGGAATGATGCCGCTCCAGAGGCCCAGGGGCAACCATTCTAGTAGTCATCGATTCCCGCTTGCCGACTAGCTCCCCGTCCCCGACTCCGGCAGTTCGAAGACCGAGTCATCTACCTCGACGTTGAGCTCGATCGTCTCGACCCGGACGCTCTGCGGCGGGCGCTGCGACCCGACGCGCCGGGTCTGGATCGAGTGCGGGACCATCAGGCCGTCGACCTCTTTGTAGTCACTGATGATGACCTGGATCTCGGACGGCGCTCCTCCGCCCCGACCACCGCCCATGCCGGACATCGCGGTCCGCGTGATCATGATCGGTACGAAGTACTCGGCGTCCAGATAGTAGAAGACCTCCTGACCATCGCTCATTGTCAGCTTCAGCTTGTAGGCCGGGGTCCCTTCGGTCTCCTGCAGCCCGATCAACTCGAGCTGGTGACCCGATTCCTCGTAGCCGATCAGCGGACCATCGATGTCCGCGTCTTCCGCCAGCGAGCCCGCCCGCTCGATGACCTGCGGCTCGCCGCTGCCCCGGAAGGGCATGGACATCCAGGCGGTCTCGCCGTCGTAGGCGCGGACTGCGGTCATCCCCTGGAAGCTGAACTCCATGCGGACCTTGCCGGGGCGCTTCACGAGCTGGGTGAAGGGGGATTCGCCGCCCCGCCCCATGGAACGTGTCCCGGTCATCTTCATCGACTGGACCGACTTCCAGGCGTCGAGCCCGCCGATCGCCTCGTAGTAGTTGCCGAGGACCTCGTCCAGGGTCAGGTCCTGGGCCGCGGCCGGCGCCGCCAGCAGCCCACCTATGACAGACGCGACCAGCGCATTCCTGTACATAACTCCACCTCTCCTCGCCTGTGTGACTGAGAGCGGGCGCGCACCGTCGCTCTTGAAATGCTAACATCCGAAGCGACGAAACCGCTGGGGGATGCTAGCCAACCCTATCGGCTGCTGAGGCCGTCAAAGATAGTGACAAGCGCCCGAAATCCCGGAACATCGCCGACAGGTGACACATGACCCGACTCGAGGTTTCACTCGCCATCGCCCGAACGCCGCTTGCGCTGGCCACCGCTCTGCTGGCGGCCTGCAGCGGGGCGAGCGGGCCCGCCGCCCACGAGTGGCAGGCCGTCTACGACACGATCGGTGATACAGTCGTCGTGCGGACGGAGGGCGGCAGCGTCTGGGGCGATACCGCACGACTCGTCGCCGACCTCACCATCGGTCAGTTCGAGGGCCCCGACGAGTACATGTTCGGCTCGCTGAGCTCGCTGGCGGTGGCCGGGGATGGCAGCATCCATACCTTCGACCGTCACGCTATGGAGCTGAGGAAATACGGGCCCGAGGGTACTTATCTGGGAACCTTCGGCCGTGAGGGCGGTGGCCCCGGCGAGTACAAGCGCCCCGATGGCGGACTCGCGGTGCTCTCCGACGGTCGGGTCGTGCTGCGTGATCCGGGCAACACGCGGCTGACCCTCTATTCCAGCGAGGGGGAGTACCTGGAGGGCTGGCGGATTCGGGGCAGCTTCAACACGTCGCGCAAGCTGTACCGTGACACGGCTGACGCCGTCTACCCCATGATCCTCCTGGATCCGCAGGCCGACGTGACCGAGTGGACCTACGGTCTCGTACAGTACTCCAGCGACGGCACCATCGGAGACACTCTCGCCGCTCCCGGTCACGATTACGAGCCCCCGCGGCTCGTGGCCCGGGAGCGGACCGATGACGGCACGAACACCAGCGTCAACACGGTGCCATTCAGCCCCACCGACTTCTGGACCTTCAGCCCCCTAGGCTACATGGTCGGCGGTCTTTCGACTCGCTACGCCATCGATCTTCTCGTGGCGCCCGACCAAGTGCTGCGCATCGAGCGCGCCAACTGGGAGCCCGTGCCGATATTGGCGGCAGAGAGAGACGAGAGCGAGCGCATCTCGACGGCGAACCTGCGGCGGACGCAGCCTAACTGGCGCTGGAACGGGCCACCGATCCCCGACACCAAGCCGCCCTTCGCCGCAATACTCATCGGCGAGCATGGCAGGCTCTGGGTGCGCCTGCACCAGGAAGCCTACCAGATCGAGGCGGCGAAACCGGAGAGCGAGCTCGCACCCGGCGAAATACCGGAACGAACCTGGGTCGAGCCGGTGGCCTTCGACATCTTCGAGCCCGACGGTCGCTACCTAGGGTTGGTACGCGCGCCGAAGGGGTTCTCCACTTACCCGACCCCGATTATCCGCGGCGACACCGTCTGGGCGGTGGTACGCGATGAGCTGGACGTCCCCTACATAACGCGCTTCCACATCGATCACGGGCGCGAGAAAACCTAGAGAGCGAGACCGATGAGTTCGGAGAATCCCGCTTCAGCCGTTCTACGCAACGGATCGATCGCCGCGCTGGCCGCCGTGCTGGCCGCCTGCGCCGGCGACTCCGGCTCACGCGAGGCCCGCGAATGGCTGGCCGTCTACGACACCATCGGCGACACGCTGGTCGTGCGTACGGTGAGCGGCAGCGTCTGGGGCGATACGGCCAGGCTGGTCGCCGACCTGACCATCGGTCAGCTCGAGGGCCCCGACGAGTACATGTTTGGCCGGGTGAGGTCGTTGTCCGTGGCCCCCGAAGGTTCGATCTACATGTTCGACAGCCACGCCCATGAGCTGCGCAAGTACGCGCCGGACGGCACCTACCTGGCCACCTTCGGCCGCCAGGGCGGCGGCCCCGGCGAGTACGAGGACCCCGACGGCGGACTCGCCGTTCTACCGGATGGGCGCGTCGTGCTGCGCGACCCCGCCAACGCCAGGTTCAGCGTCTTCGCGCCGGACGGTGAGTACCTCGAGGGCTGGCGGATCCGCGGCGGACTGTATACCTCCCGCAGCCTCTACAGCGACTCCGCCGGCAACGTTTACACCTTGATCCTGCTCAACCTCGAGGATGGCATGCGGGATTGGCGAACCGGAATCGTCCGCTACGGGCCCGACGGTGTCCCCGGCGACACGATCGAGACTCCGAATTACGATTATGAGCCTTCGGAGCTATTGGCGTCGAGCGGCGACGAAGACAACCGGAGGATCATAAGCGACAATGTTCCCTTTACCCCCAGCGTGAGCTGGGCCCTCAGTCCCCTCGGCTACATGGTCAGCGGCCTCACCACCCGCTACGCAATCGAGCTCTACGTAGCGCCCGACAGTGTGCTCCGCATCGAGCGGGGCGACTGGCAACCCGTGCCCGTCAAGCCCGAAGAGAGGGACGAGCAGGAGCGAATCATCACGGCGAACCTCCGGCAGGTCGATCCCGGCTGGCGCTGGAGCGGCGATCCGATCCCCGAGGGCAAGCCGCCCTACCAGCGCCTCTTCGTCGCCGAGGACGGCCGCATCTGGGTCTGGCTACACCAGGAGGCCTACAAGATCGATGCCGCCGACGACTCAAGCGAAGAAGATGAACCGGGACGGATCCCCGAGCCTACCTGGACCGAGTCGGTCGCCTTCGATGTTTTCGAGCCCGACGGCCGCTACCTGGGTACGGTACGAGCGCCGGACGGCCTGGCGACCTATCCCACGCCGGTCGCCCGTGGCGACACCCTATGGGCGGTGGTGGAGGACGAGCTCGATGTGCCCTACATTGTGCGCTTCCACATCGAGCACGGGACCGAAGGGACCACCTGACCCGCACCAGACAATCCGATGAAGCGAACCCCTCTCGAGCGTTACGCAAGCGCACTTCTAGCGCTCGCCGCCGTAGCGTGTGGCGGCGTCGCGGAGCGGTCGACGCTCACCATGTCCGACAGCGCCGGCGTCACCATCGTCGAGAGCCACGCGCCCACCTGGGGCCCGGAACACGGCTGGCGTCTCTCCGAGGCGCCGCTCGTCACTATCGGCACGGTCGAGGGTGCCGACGAGTACCAGCTCTATCGCGTCAGATCGGCGGTCAGGCTGGCCGAAGGCCGAATCGTGGTCGCCAACGCCGGCACGGGCGAGCTCAGGTTCTACGACGCCGACGGCACCTATCTGTTCAAACGCGGCGGCGAGGGCGGTGGACCCGGCGAGTTCCGATCGATGGGCGATATCTGGACCCTGGGCGATTCGCTCTACCTGTTCGACTTCAACCAGCTGCGGATCACCGTCTACTCGACCGCCGGCGAGTTCGGTCGCACCTTCCGCGTTCGGGAAACGGCCGACGGCGGGTTCCCATTCCCGGAAGGCGTGCTGGCGCCCCACTTCCTGTTGGTACGCCGCTCGCCGCCCGACGCCGAGCTCAGCGCCGGCTTCAACCGCGACACCTCGCTCTTCCTGCGCTACTCGCTGGACGGCCAGCCGCTCGATTCACTGGGTTGGTTCCCGGGCGCCGAGAGCTACTTCGGGTCCGGCGAGGACTTCAGTTACGGCACCAGCGCGCCCTTCGGTCTCCGCTCCTACATGCTCGCCGCCGGTGAGCTGTTGTACTACGGCTCGAGCGACGCCTACGAGATCGAGGTCCGGGCGGCCGACGGCACACTCCAGCGATTCATCCGCAGGCCCGTCCCCAACGCGCCGGTCACAGCGGAAGAGGTCGAGGAATTCCACCGCAGATACCAGGAACGTCAAGAGAGGATGTCGCCGATCTGGCGCAATCTGTATTCACAGATGACGCTACCCGAGACGAAGCCCGCCTACGGTCGGCTCCTCGTCGACTCCGAGGGCAACCTCTGGGTCGCCGACTACTCCGAGGAGCGGGACGACGAGGGGAGCTGGAGCGTCTTCGATCCCGAGGCCGCTTCCTCGGAGCGGTCGAGACACCGACAGGCGGCCGCGTGCAGCAGATCGGCAGCGATTTCGTGCTCGGCGTCTGGCGCGACGAGTTCGATGTGGAGTACGTGCGGCTATACGAGCTGATCAGGAACTACTGAGTACCTCCGATC
>JASFTI010000007.1:0-30070 GCA_050053635.1 Gemmatimonadales bacterium | reverse complement strand
CCCCGCGTGCAGCCGTGCGGCTGCGGCGTCTGGTCAGCTCCTCATCGTACAAGCGGACCAGGAAGGCATCTGGGTCAGGCTCGCGCTCGGGGAAGCGGTCGGCGAAGCGATTGACCAACTGGGTCGAGAGCCGGATCCGGGCGTCGGGGATTAGCGAATCGAGTCGCTGCGAAAAGCCTTCGAGCAGCCGGAACTCATCTTCGGAGAGGCGAGGCGGGCCGGCGTCGAGGACGGTATCTTCCGCGGTGCCGGTGGGCGCGATCACGATATCCTCTGCACGATCCCGCACTACGATCGAGCCGGCGACCATGTCGCCGAGGCGCTTGTGTTCCCGGTGGAAGAGGGCGACAATCAAGGCGACGAGGTGGGTAGGCGCAGGTTGCGAGTCGACAAGGCGAACGAGGTTGCGGATCGCGGCCGCCGGAAAGGTGATGGGGTGTCCCGTATCCATCACGACGCGGATGCCGAGTAGCCGCTTACCTGGTGTGCGTCCCACACCCAGCGCCTCGAACAGGACGAAGTACCCCCAGGCGAGGGCGAAGCCGAGGGCGATCCAAACGGCGACGGCCCAACCCGCGAGGGCGTCGGTCAGTCCGAGCGTGGCAAAGAATACCAGGGTCAGGAGGAAGAGGAGGATAGCAAGAAGGACGGTATCGACGACGGCCGCGGCGGCCCTCGAGCCGAGTCCCGCCAGTTCGAATTCAAGCAGAACATGCTCGGGCGTCTCAACGCCGATCCGTCTCGAGAACTGAAGCGTCTCCGGTGTTCGCACCTCATGCATCTCGCCAGCATCTTACTTCTGTGGAGGGACAATGGCCACCTACGAGTTTCGGCCCCTAGCGTTCGGCGAGATCCTCGACGGTTCTATCGGTATCTACCGCCGAATCTTCGGGACCCTGATCTCCATCGCGATCGTCTGCCAGGGGATACCGAGCTTGCTCAACATTTACGTCGAGCTCGCGGGCGGAGTGGTATTCAACCTGGGGCTCTGGGCGGTGAGCTTCATCCTGGGGATCATCGGCTATCTGCTGGCGGCCGGGGCCACGTTACGGGCCATCTCAGAAAGGTACCTGGGACGCGAACCGACTCTCGGGAGCGCGCTCGCTTACGCGGTCAAGAAGGCGTGGCGGCTGTTCGTGGCGGGGCTCGGGAAGTACCTTTTGATCGGCCTCGCATCCATCTTCCTCTTCATCCCCGGCATCATCGTTGCCTGCGGCTACTCGGTTGTGGCGCAGGTCGCGGTGCTTGAAGAGCTTCGGGCGCCCACGGATGCACTCTCCCGCTCCTGGTTCCTGACCAAAGGGTACAAGTGGCGGGCTTTCGGGTTTTACGTGCTGATATACCTGCTGATGTATATCCCGTTCTTCGCCGCGGGCATGATCGCGGCAATGAACCCGGACCTCTTTGCGAGACCGGGTGCCCTGCTGGCTTTGATGGTGGCCTCGCAGTTGATCTGGCTACTCATCTATCCGCTGTTTACCTGCGTCTTCACGCTCTTCTACTACGATCTGCGTGTTCGTAAGGAAGCCTTCGACCTCGAGCACCTGGGTCGCCAGCTCGAATTGGGTTCGGCCGGGGTGTGAGGGTGCAGGTCACAGAGGCTCGCGCGGTTCCGGGCGACTCGGTACGCGCTGCGCTCAAGGAAGTCTTCGCGAGGCCGGAATTCGACTGGCAGGAGCGCGCGGATCCGTTCGGCTTCCTCGGCGAGCTGTGGGACGCGCTGCTGATTTGGCTGGCGGGTCTGGCCAGCTCGCACCCGGTGGTCTACTGGCTGCTGGTGGGGGCGATTGCGGCGGTGGTACTGGCCATTCTGGCCCTGCTGGTCCACTTCGGCTTGGCGAGCTTGCGTGCATTGGGCCGGAAAGAGGAGTCACGGCTGCAGGGGTCCGTCCGCCCCAGCCGACCGCGAGATCCGGGATGGTATTTGGCGGAGGCCGAGCGCTTGAGAGGGGCGGGGAGATACACCGAGGCGTTGGCACACCGGTTCGTGGCTCTTGTCTTGGATCTCGATCGACGCGAGGCGCTGAAGTTCCACCCATCCAAGACGCCAGCTGAGTACAGGGATGAGCTGCGCGTCGGGGCGGACGGACGGGCGGCGTTCGGCGACCTGGTGTCGAGGTTGTACAGCCACCTGTTCGGTGGTGTCGCCTGCGGTGCGGGTGAGCTGGAGGCCTTCGACCGGGCGGCGAGTGAGATGGGGGGTCGTGTTGCGGCGCGTTGACCTGATACTGCTAGGCGTCTTCGTGGTGGCGACGATAATCGCCGGGATCGCCGGGAGCCGCGCGTCGCGTGGTACCGACATGTTCGAGTTTCGCGCCTCGACGGAGGTCAACGCACCGATGGGTGCGAAAGCGCTGGCACTGGCTCTCGAGCGGTTGGGAGTGGATGTGGAGCGCCGACGCCGCCCGCTGTTCGAGCTCGGCGAGGGGAGCGCTGCCGGAGGTCCCGGCGAGCTTCTCGTGCTTCTCGACCTCTCGATACCGCCGTCCACCGCGGAGAAGCGAGCGCTGAGCCGCTACGTGGAACGGGGCGGGGCATTGTTCGTGGGAGCGAGCAGCGGTGTTGAGGGCTGTTTCGGAGTTCACGTAACCAGATTACGCCTGGGACAGGAGACGGCGCCCATCGTCGAAGGGGCGGTGAAGCCGCCGGGTTCGGTGCCTCGTGCGCGCGCCGTGCTCGAGCTGTTGCCGCCCGCTAGCCTGGATTCAGAGCAGGAAGATTGTCCCCTTCAGCCGATCCGGACCGATACGTTGCTCACGACAGCCGATGGACGTTCTCTGTCTATGAGGTTCTGGTATGACGGCGGGGGCCGGGTGACTCTTTTGGGCGACTCGCAGTATCTGAGGAACGAGGTGCTCAAGGAGACGGAGGCGGGCGCCTTGTTCATACCGTTGCTCTTCGGCGAGTGGCCCCGGCGGGTAATCTTCGATGAATACCACCACGGATTCGGCCGCAGGCGCTCGATATGGACCGCCGCCTGGTCGTGGATGTTGAACACACCGGCCGGCTGGCTGCTGTTACAGCTGCTGGCGGTAGCCCTGTTCGCTGTGGCGGTCACCGCGGTCCGCTTCGGTCCCGCGCTCAACGTCGTGGTACGGGAGCGGCGTTCGGCGATCGAACATCTCGACGCCCTGGCGGTGGGTCTGCAAGGGGCGCGCGGTTGGCGAACCGCGACGACCCTGATAATAGAGGGGCTGCGGCGCCGCCTCAGTCGCGGAGCGACGCTGAGGCGGCTATCGGAGGGCAATCTGCAGGTTTGGCTGGACACGTTGATGCTGGCGACCGCATCACCGGAGGCGCGCGCCCAGGTGGCGCGGCTACGACAGCTGGCACGTGAACAGCGAGGCGAGGAGGATGTGCTGGACACCGCGCTAACAGTGGAGAAGCTATGGAGGGCACTCGGGAAGTAGATGAAGCGCGGCGGATATTAGTCGAGATTCGTCGTGTCGTCCTGGGTCAGGAGCTGGCGACGCGCGAGTGTCTGATCGCGCTTCTGGCAGGCGGCCATGTACTGCTGGAGGGCGTGCCGGGCACGGCGAAGACGCTGTTGGTGCGCGCGCTGGCGGAGGCGCTCAAGGTCACCTACGGCCGCATTCAATTCACGCCCGATCTGATGCCGGCGGACATCACCGGTATATCGGTGCTCGCGGCGGCCGGGGAGTTCGTATTTCGGCCCGGTCCGCTGTTCCACGACCTGATCCTGGCGGACGAGATCAACCGGGCTCCCGCGAAGACGCAAGCGGCCCTGCTCGAGGCGATGCAGGAACGGACGGTGACGGTCGATGGCACCTCGCATGCTTTGTCGAAGACGTTCACGGTCTTCGCGACGCAGAACCCCATCGAGTTCGAGGGCACGTACCCGCTACCCGAGGCGGAGCTCGACCGCTTCATGCTGAAGGTGAATATCGACTATCCGCTCGAGGAAGTGGAGCGAGGGATCCTGCAGCGCTATCTGGAGGGTTTCGAGGCCGATAGGCCGGAGACCTACGGGGTCGATCCGGTCGCCGATGCGGACGCGGTCGAGCTGCTTCGGCGGGCGGTCAAGACTGTGCGTGTCGATGACCGAGTGACGGCGTACATCACCAGCATCGTGCGGGCGACGCGGGAGGCCGCATCGCTCACACTGGGTGCGAGCCCGCGTGCCGGCATCGCGTTGCTGAAGACGACACGGGCGTTGGCGCTGCTCGAGGGGCGCGATTTCGTGATCCCGGACGACGTGAAGAGTCTGGCGCCAGCGGCGCTCCGGCATCGTGTGGCGGTGGCGCCGGAGCTCGAGTTGGAGGGGGTGACGGCGGACGACGCGTTGAAGGGGATATTGGATCAGATCGAGGCGCCTACGACGTGATTCTTCCCACGCGTCGTGGCCTGATCTTGCTGGCGGGTCTGGCGCCGCTCGCCTTGCTGGGGTACCTGACGCCGCTGGGTCTCGACCTCCTGCTCGCCCTGGATGCCGGTCTGCTGGTTGCCATCGCGGTCGACGCGCGTCTGGCCGTCGCTCCACGGCGATTAACGGTGGAGCGGGACGGTCCAGACAGCTTCTCGGTCGGACGCGTGGTGGCGTTCGCGTACAGCTGGCGTAACCCGTCGGCACGTGACGCTCACCTGGTAGTGAGAGAGGTGCGACCGCGCATCCTCGGCGGCGTCCAGCCGGCACGCGAGCTGACCGTGCGTGGCAGGGGTTCACAGCAGGAGGCTCTCGAGGCGAGGCCGGTGGAGCGGGGAAGTGAGACCCAAGGTTGGTTCGCGATGCGCAGCGTGGGCCCCCTCGGTCTGGGCCGGCGTCAGGCCCGCATCAAGCTGCCGTGGTCGGTGACGGTCTATCCGAGCCTGCCAGCCTCGCGACTGAAGGCTTCTACCGCCGAGGCGGTGAGGCGTCGAGGTCCCGGGCTGAGAAACGTCCGACGCCTCGGGGTGGGTCGTCAGTTCGAGAGCCTGCGGGAGTTTGTGCCGGGCGATGACCCGCGGCTCATCGATTGGAAGGCGACCGCTCGCCACCGTAAGCTGATCGCCCGCGAGTTCGAGGAAGAGCGCCGCCAACAGGTCCTGCTGCTGGTCGACGCCGGCAGGCTGCTGACCGCCGAGCTTGCCGGCACGCCGCGGATGGAGCATGTCGTGCATGCCGCCCTCTGGTTGGCGTTCGCAGCCCACCATCATGACGACAACGTCGGGGTGATGGCCTTCGCCGACGAGATTTTGCATTACGTCAAGCCGCAGCGGGGGCGCCGCGGCCTGAGCCAGGTGATCGATGTGCTGGCTGTCGTGCAGCCGCGCTTGGTGGAACCCGACTACCCGGCCGCATTTCGGTACCTGGCGTTGCGGAACCGGAAACGCGCGTTAACGATCTTTTTCACGGACGTGATCGATCCTCTGGCATCGCGGGCACTGGTGGCAAACGTGGCTTCGCTTAGACCGCGCCACCTGCCGCTCATCGTGACGCTGCGTAATCCGGAGCTCGACCGGGTCGCCGAACTCTTGCCGACGACAGCCGCGGACGCCTACCGCAAAGCTGCGGCTGAAGAGCTGCTCACTGCCCGGGCCGATGCACTGGCCCAAATGCGCCGGCATGGAGCGATAGTCCTCGACGTGCACCCTGAACGGGCAAGCATCTCTGTCGTCGAAAAGTACCTCGAGCTGAAGCGACACGGTCGCCTTTAGCGCGTTGGGTGGTCGCCACTCTTCTACCAATAGGTCCTGGTAGGCGGGCATGGTTTCGGGGAAGGGGATCTCGGCGAAGCGGGCGCTGTTGGGCGGGCCGTTGGGTACCGGTTAGCGCCCCTTGAGTTTGTACAGCTGAACGTGGTCGACATCGAGCTCGTCGGTCCAGCGGCCGAGTACGAAGTCGGAGCCGATCTGGTAGACCTGGAAGTTCAGTGGCGTTTCCACCTCGCCGAGCATGACGCCCTGTGGGTCGAATACGGTCCAGCGCGGCTGTTCATCCGCCGGCCGCCGATAGTCTTCGACCCAGAGGCTGCCTTCGTCGTCGACCAGCAGTCGTTCGTAGGCGGGCATCGTTTCCGGGAACGGCATGTCGGCGTACAGTCTTTCCCAGAAGGTCCGCTGGTTCTCGTCGTTCATGCCGGCCAGTCGTTCTTCTATCCAGCCCTCGATGTCGTCTGGTGTGACGCCGAGGTTCACGTGCGTTCTGCGGATCAGCCGCCGGAGTTCGCCGGTACCATCGTAACGCGCGATCTCGTAGTTGTCCGAGCTACCGAAGTAGAAGGCATCGGCGGCGGCGGTGGCGACGGGGCTGCGGCCGAAGGCCCGGGAACTGGCTGCCATGATGCCCTCGTCGGATTTCACGTACCATTCGGGCCCTGGGAACCAGCCCAGCGAATCGAGCAGCGCGCCCGTGGGATCGCAGCGCAGGTAGAGGACCGAATCGCGCCGCAGGCCGCCCTCGGTTTGCGGACTGAATTCCATCGTTCGGGCGTGGATCAGCAACGACCCGTCGGCAAACGGCGCCACCAGGCCGGGTGATGACTTCCCGCCCGTCAGGCTCTGGAGCTGAAAGGATCGCACGAACTCACCGCTGGGGTCGAAGACGGAGATCCGGTTATTGCGGAAGTCGTAGGTGAGCAGCGAATCGTCGGCCAGTGCCCAGACGTCGGCGAGCCCCTGGAATTCTCCCGGGCCGCCGCCTTTCCGTCCGGTGGCCCCCTTGAACCTGCCTTTCTTGTCGTAGAACCTGAGCTCGTTGGAGCCGGAGTTGGCCACGACTATACGGCCATCGCTCAGCCTGCGGGCGTCGTAAACCTGAAAGAGCTGGTAGTTCGGGTCGCCCTCGAGCTCACCGATGGATAGCACCGGCGTCTCGGACAACTGCCAGCCCTCGCCCTCCGCCCAGGTCGGGGCCGTGTTCTCGACGATCTGAATGCCCGCGCTGTCTCTTATCACGGCGCCGCTGGAGTCGGCGCGCTCAGCGCCGCAGGCGGCGAGGGTAACGAGGAGTGCCGTGCAAGCGGTGGCTGCGCCGAGCCGGCTCGGCTGAGCGGCCCGGGATCGGTGCCAGTATCCAGTCATCATCTTGTAACCTACTCCTTCAACAATTCGTAGATCCGGACGTGCTCGACGTCCAGCTCGTCCCACCAGCGTCCCAGCACGAAATCCGAGCCGATCTGGAATACACGAAACCGCGGCGGCGTCTCGACCACGCCCAGCATAGTTCCGTCGGGCGCGAACACGGTCCAGCGTGGCTGGTCGTCGCCGGGCCGCCGGTACTCGGCCACCCAGAGGTTGCCCTCCCCATCGGTGATGAACTCATCGTAGGCGGGCATGACGTCGGGCCAGGGCATGCGTGCGTACATGCGCTGGCGGATCTGCCGTCTGCGCTCGTCTCGTGCCCTGGCGAGACTTCGTTGTGTATAGAGCTCGATGTCCTCTGGCGTGACCGCCAGATTCCGCTGATTCAACCGGATCAGACGCTGCAGGGTTCCGTCGATCGCGTAGTAGCCGATCTCATAAGAGTCAGAGCCACCGTAGTAGTAACCTGGGCCATCGACCGTGGCCTGCGACGCATGGCCGAAGGGCACACCGCCGCCCAGCCAGCCATCGCCCTCCTGGATCGAATACGATTCGGCACCGGGGTAGAGGCCCAACGTATCGAGCAGCGCTCCCTCCATGTCGCAGCGGACGTAGAGGGTAGTGTCGCGACGCAGTCCGGGCTGTGTCTCACCGACAAAGAAACGCTCGAGGGCCACCAACATCGAGCCGTCGGGAAAGGGCGCGACTGAGGTCGGAAAGCCGCCAATTCGGTCGATGAAGTGGAGGTTGAAGGCCCGGACGAAGCGGCCGAGTGAATCGAACACCGAGATCCGCCGCAGTCGGTAATCGTAGACGATCAGCGAGTCGGCGGCTGACCGCTCGATCCACAGAATGTCCTGGAACTCCCCCGGGCCGCTACCCTTGCGGCCGCTGGAGGAGAGGAAGGAGCCGGAAGCGTCGAAAAAGCGCAGCTCGCTGGTGCCACTATTCGCCACGACGATGCGGCCGTCGCCCAGCTCGAGGGCGCCGGCGACTCGGAAGAACTGGTACGCATCGTCACCCTCGACGACTCCGATATCCAGCGTCGGCGATTCGCCGAGCCGCCAGCCGCCTCCGTCCGGCCACCGGGGTCCCGAGTTTTCGACGATCTCGACGCCGGCGCTGTCCCTGACCTCGGGGCCAGAGTAATCGGCGGAGCCGGCCTCGCAGGCTGTTAGCGCCAGAATCAGGGTAAGGGCCCCGGCTGGTCTGATTCTCTGATCGGTCAACGTGCTTAGCTCTCCATCTGGTGACGGGAACTCTCGCACTTGGTCTCTACCATGATAGACGCGCAAGTGGAACGAAGCGACCATCGCGGCCGTCTCTGGCCATCTTGTGCGGCGAGGGTCAGCTTGAGCTTATAAGCAGAGCAGCCATGTAAACGCCGAGCCTGTAGGCGACGTCACAGGTTAGGGCAAAGGCTACCGGGAGCGCCGTTGAGCGAGCCGACGAGGATAGATGAGAGCGTATCCGCCCTGGTCAGGGGCGCGCAGGCCGGTGACGAAGCCGCTTTCGAGCGGCTGTTGCGGCGCCATTACGCTCAGATCCACCGTTGGGCGCTGGCGCGGACGGGCGATCGGGACGAGGCCGACGACGTCGCGCAGGAGGTGCTGGTGAGGCTGCACAGGCACCTGGCGAGCTTCGATGGCCGCTCGCAGTTCACGACCTGGCTGTACCAGGTCACACGCAGCGCCGCCGCCGACCTGCACCGGAAGTCGGCGCGTCGCGACCGGCTGGCCGAGAAACTGAAGCGGGAGCCGGCTCCCGCTTCGCACGATCCGCGACTGGGGGACGATGCGGCGGATGAGAAACGAGCGACCGGTTTGGTGCGGACGTTCTCGGAGGAGTTGTCGGAGCGGCAGCGCGAGGTCTTCGACCTGTGTGACCTGCAGGGGTTCGGGGCGGCCGAGGTGAGCGCGATGCTGAAGATGGAGCCGGTGACGGTACGCTCGCACCTGTTCCGAGCGCGGAAGGCGATTCGCAAGAAGATACTGGAGAGTTGTCCGGAATTGGTGGAAGGCTATGGCGATTGATTGCAAGGCCGCGCTCGAGCGGCTACTGGAGGCCGATCCGGCCGAGCTAGGCGGCCAGGGCGACTCGGAGCTGGCGGCCCACCTGAAGGAGTGCGAGCGCTGCACCGCCGTCGCAGCGCGGCTGCTCGCCGGCCAGCAGGAGTTGGCGGCCGAGCTAAGCGAGCTGGGTCCGCGCACCGGTGTGGAAGAGGCGTTGAGCAAAGCCAGGGCGCGCAGCAGGCAGGTCGCGCGGCGGCGAAACGCCTGGCGTGTGGCGGCGCCGCTGGCGGCCGCGGCGGCGGTCGCGGCGCTTCTGCTGGTCGGGTCGCCGGACGAGCGGATGCCGGGCGAGCTTGTATCGCTTCCGGCGCCGCGGATCGAGCCGGTTGTAGAAATGGCCGTGGCTCAGAACGTCATGGTGTTCGAGACGGAAGATCAGTCAGCGAAGGTGATTTGGTTCTACTAGTGGAGGATAAGAGGATGAAGAAGTCGATTGCGATGGCGATGGCCCTGGCGGTGGAGATCGGAGTGGCGATGGGCGTCGGAGGTTGCATGGGTGATGAGTACGGCCACCTGGATGTTCGGACGTTTCAACTCGAGTACATCGACCCAAGCGCGGCGATCCGGATCATCGACCCGTATGTGTTCGCCGACCGCGGTGGAATGATCAGCGCCGACGAAGAGACGCGGACGATCACTGTGCGTGAGACGCCGGAGATGCTGGAGCGCATCGGCCAGGTTCTTGACACGTACGATATGCCGGCTCCGAGTGTCACTCTGCACTTTCGCATCATCGAAGCCAACGGGAACGGAGAATCAGATCCGGCGCTCCAGGACATCGCCGACGCGCTGCCGACCGACGTCTTCCGGTTCAGGAACTACCGACAGATCGCGGAGGCCGTGATGATGGGGCGCGAGTGGACTTCTATTAACCAGCGCGCGTCGGGGGCCAGCGGACGATACGCGATACGGGGTCAGATCGGAGAGGTCCGTGTGGCCGAAGGCGGTGGCACCGTTCAGCTGGGGGTGGAGCTCTTCCAGGACAACTACGGCACGGTTCTCGAGACCCACGTCGATGTCAGAGAGGGTCAACTGCTCGTCCTGGGCTCGGCGCAGCCGGACCCCCAGCGTGGCGCGCTGATCTTGGCGGTTGAGGTCGAGCTGGTCAGGCCCTAGAGCAGGAGGCGAACGCCCTGCGCCACGGCGAAGCAGACGATGAACGCTATCGCCAGCGGCATCAGCGCGGCGATCGTCGTCCACTTGGCGCTCCCCGTCTCCTTATAGATGGTCCAAATCGTGGTCGAGCACGGGTTGTGGAGCAGCGAGAACAGCATCAAGCTGATTGCGGTGAGCAGGGTCCAGCCCTGCTCGCCGACTAGTAGAGCCTGGAGTTGGGCGAGGCTGTCGATCTCGATCATCATGCCGGCGCCGGTGTACGTCATCAGGATGGTCGGCACGACGATCTCGTTGGCCGGGATCGCGATGATGTAGGCGAGCAGGATGACGCCGTCGAGACCGATGGCCCGCCCCAGCGGATCGAGGAAGCCCGAGACCGAGCCTGCCAGCGAATCACCGCCCACGAACACGTTACTCAAGAGCCAGATCACGCCACCCGCCGGCGCTGCCATGATCACCGCGCGATACAGTACGAAGAGCGTGCGGTCGATGAGCGACGTATAGAGGATCTGCCCGATGTTGGGGCGCCGATAGGGCGGCAGCTCGAGCGTGAAGCTGGACGCTTCGCCTCTGAGGACGGTGCGCGAAAGCACCCACGACACGAGCAGCGTGAAGAGCACGCCGACGACCACGACGGCCAGAACAGAGCCTGCAGCCGCAAACGTTGACACCGAAGGCGGAAAAGCGGCCGACACGAAAACGATCCCCAGCAGGATGAGCGTCGGGAAACGGCCGTTACACGGCACGAAGTTGTTGGTGAGAATCGCGATCAAGCGCTCGCGCGGCGAGTCGATGACCCGGCAGGCGATGACACCGGCGGCGTTGCAACCGAACCCCATGCTCATCGTCAGCGCCTGCTTACCGTGGGCGCCGACACGCTTGAACAGCCAGTCCATGTTGAAGGCGGCGCGGGGCAAGTAGCCGAAATTCTCCAGGATGGTGAAGAGCGGGAAGAAGATCGCCATCGGCGGCAGCATGACCGAGACCACCCAGGCGAGCCCGCGATAGACGCCGCGCCAGAGGAATCCGGTAAGCCACCAGGGCGCGCCGATGGAGTTGAACAGCGAGACGGCGGCGTCTTCGAGCTCGAACAAGACGAGCGCGATAGCCTGTGATGGGTAGTTGGCGCCGACGATGGTGAGCCAGAAGACTGCGGCCAGGCCCGCCAGCATGATGGGGATGCCCCAGATTCGCGAGGTGAGGACCCGGTCGAGCTTGACATCCCAGGTGGGCTCCGCCCGCACCCCTTTACGCACCGCGACTGTCGCGATCGCACTGGCGTCCTCATAGATCGCTCCGACGATCTCGTCGCGGAACGAGGTGTCGAGCCCGCGCCGCAGACGCTCGGCGCTCTCGAGAATCTTCGCGCCGGCGGTGGGCGGTGCCTGCGTCGCCATCTAGTCTGCGGCTCCCGCGCCTGCGGCCCCGAGCTCGTAAGCGTCGACCAGCTCGCCGAGCTCGCCGCTGGCGATGGCCTTTTCCACCCGCTTGTCGCCCTCCAGCAGCCGCATAGCCACCCAGCGGGCGTTGGGCAGCCCGGGGTGCGCCGCCTCGACCATCGTCGCCAGCTGATCGATCGAGCGCGCCGCCTCACCGTGGGCGACGATGCGGTGCGGTTGCGTCGTGAACGTGCCAGCGGCGACGCCGGCCACCGCCTCGAGCAGCTGCGGGATCCCCTGGCCGGTGCGGGCGACCGTCGGGACCACCGGTATCCCCAGGTCGCGCTCCAGGCGGTCGTGGTCGATCTCGATACCCTTGCGCTCCGCCTCGTCCATCAGGTTGAGGCAGACGACCGCCCGGTCCGTAATCTCGAGGATCTGCAGCGTCAGGTTCAGGTTCCGCTCCAGCACCGTCGCATCGACGACGATGATCGTGCAGTCGGGCCGTCCGAAGAGGATGAAGTCGCGGGCGATCTCCTCGTCGGTGGAAGCGCTGAGCAGCGAATAGGTCCCGGGCAGGTCGACCAGCTTGAACCGCTCACCGCCGTACTCGAAGCCGCCTTCGGCGCGCGCCACCGTCTTGCCGGGCCAGTTGCCCACGTGCTGCTTGAGTCCGGTGAGCGTGTTGAACACCGTGCTCTTGCCGGTATTCGGGTTCCCGGCCAGCGCGATCACGTAGTCCCATTCGGCGGTGTCGATCCCTAGTCTGCCCAGCCTCGCGTACGCCGGAACGCCCGGCTCGACGACGGGCAGCGGTCGCCGGCGGATCGAGCGTGGTCGCTTGGTGGTCATGAGACAGCCTCGATCTCGATCTCATCACCCTGCTCCTTGCGCAGGGCGATTAGCGCTCCCCGCACCCGATACGCCGTCGGCTCGCCCAGCGGGCTGGGGAAGGAGCATTCGACGATGGTCCCGGGCGTCAGCCCGAGGTCGAGCAGTCGCCTGCGGCTCAAACCCTCGCAGCGCAGCGCGATGATGCGGCCGGCCTGGCCGGGCTCTAGAGATGACAGTCTCTGTGGTGGCTGAACCGGATGGGGCAGGCCGGTGACAAACACGTTGCTCGCGAATACTGGCGTCAGCTCGCGCTCCGCCTCTCCGTCCCAGATCACCAGCCGCTCCTTGCTGATGCGGCGCACTTCGATCTGCATGCCGAGCGCCAAGCCGGCATCCACGATCCCCGCCAGCGCCTCCGGCGGCTCGTCCTCCAGGTGGACAATCCGCGCCGGCCGGCCCACCGGCCAATCGGTGAGCGCGGTCGACTCGACGCTCTCCAGCGCGCCGCTGCTCGTCGGGATCGGATCGCCGTGGGGGTCCTGTTGGGGGTAGCCGAGCTGCGCCTCGAGCTCGTCGATCTCCTCGGCGCTCAGCTCGTGCTCGCGCCGGTCGGCGGTCGTGTGGAGCTCCTCCAACGGCAGGCGAAGCTCATCCGCCAGGTAGCGCTCCAACAGCCGGTGGGCTCGGATCACGCGCAACGCCATCCTGCGACCGGTGGGTGAGAGCAGTAGCCCAGGCCCAGTGGACTGGACCAACCCGCCCTCTTCCACATCAGATACCAACTCGAGCGCCTGCCTGACACTCACGCTCAACTTCCCGGCCAGCGACTCCGGTGTCGCCAGCGTGCCGCGCAGCTCGCGGGCGTGGATGTGCTTGAGAGCATCCTCGACGCGCACCCGCTCGGCCAGGCGGCGGGCGCGTCGTAGGCGGTGGAGCAGGCCGCGGCGTGGCCAGAAGAGGGCGAGAGCGAGTGCGGCGATCGCCAGCCAAACGAACCAAAGCGGGGCGTGCATTTTTAGCTTTACCTAATGTCTATCTTTAGATTACCCTAAAGCGGAAATCTATCCCGGGTGCCAGCGGCGGTCAAGCGGGACGGAAGCTCAAAGGCCGCGGGTTCGGAAAGCTGAGGGGGTGGGTCGAGACGGAGGTGGGGAGCTAGCGTGGGCTGTGCCCATAACTTCTTTTACTTAAACGATTTAGCGGGCAGGCGGCGAGGCGTGTCGGGCTGGCACCGGCCTTGCCCCGCTGGCGGCGGTAGGCTAGGAGGTCGCTGATGAACAGAGTATCGCTGATATCGCTGGTCCTGCTCGTCGGCTGCGCCGGAGCGACGGAGCCGGGGAACGTGCAGGTCGGCCTGGAGGTGGAGTTCGAGTTATCGCTGGGTCAGGTCGCGGAGCTGGACGGGTCGGAGCTGCGGATCGAGTTCGAGGCAGTGCCCGAGGATTCGCGCTGTCCGCCGTACGCCTACTGCGTCTGGGCCGGCGACGCGTTGGTCGAGCTGGAGGCTTGGGAGGCGGGGCTGCCGGAGTGGCGGCGGCGGGATCTGGCGCTGCACACCAACCCGAGCGTTGGGCCGGCGCAGGCGGTCTACGGCATTCACGCCGTGCAGTTGTTGGCGCTGGAGCCCGGCTTCCGGTCGCCGGAGAATCCACCGTATGTGGTGAGGCTGCGGATCGTCGAACTGAGCCTGGAGCGTGTGGCGTTTCCGCTGCGGCGGTGAGGGGGCTGCCAGCAGGCTGGCCTCGGGCGGGACCGCGCGGTACGGTTGAGCGCTAAAGGAGGTCGGGCAGACGGAGCGCGGTCTCGCAGAGCACGCGTGCGCAGGTCACGACCGAATCGAGGTCGACCCATTCGGTGTCGGCGTGCGCGCCATCGCCGGCAGGTCCGTAGAGCAGGGCCGGGATTCCAGCGGCGTCGAAGATAGCGGCGTCGGTCCAGTAGGCGACGCCGGTCTCCTCGGGCCGGGCCCCGGTGATCGCCTTGTGCGCCTCGCGGAGAGAACGTGCGATGGGCTGGTCGCGGTCGCAGACGAGCGGTGATCGCTGGAAGAAGCAGTCGATCTCGGCCGTTTCACCGGCGGCGTCCACCGCGCTCTGTAGCTCGCGCTCGACCTGCTCGAGCGTTTCGCCGGGGAGGGTGCGGCGCTCGACCTTCATGCGGCACTCGGGTGCGTAGGTGCTGATTCCGACGCCGCCCTCGATCAGCGCGCAGTGTAGGGAGGCGGGACCGAGGTCGGGATGTGTACTCGGGCGCAGTGTTTCCTCCTCGAATCGCTCGAGTTCGGTGATAATGCGTCCCATCTTGCCGATGGCGCTGACGCCGAGATCCCAGCGGCTGCCGTGGGCGGCCTGGCCGTGGGTGACGAGCTCGCTCCAGACGAAACCCTTGTGGGTGAGGATGAGCTGAGCCTCGGTGGGCTCGGTGACGATGCAGGCGTCGGCCTCGTGGTGGGCGACGAAGTGGTCGGCACCGATGCTCGAGTATTCTTCGTCGACGACGAGGGCGAGGGTGACGCGTCCGGCGATCGCGGCGTCGCGCAACGCCGCGGTGGCGGCCATAGCGGCGGCGGCACCGCCCTTCATGTCGTAACTTCCGCGGCCGTAGACGCGCCGGTTCTCGACGCGTGGCTCGAAGGGCGCGACGGACATGCCGGCGGCGCTCACCGTGTCGATATGGGCGCAGAGTACGAGGTCGGGGCCATCGCCATCGCCGACCCGGGCCACGACGTTCGGTCGCCCGGGCGCTACCTCCTCCAGCCGGGCGTCGACCCCGCGGGTCGCCAGCCATTCGCGAGCGAACCCGGCGAGCTCGGCTTCGCCGTTCGACTCGTCAGGTGCGAGTGTGGGATTGACGGACGGGATGCTGATCAGCTCCTGGAGCAGCGCTAGTAGCGCGGCGTCGGAAAGGATGTCAGGTTGCATCGCACAACTCCTGGTGCAGGCGGCGTGCCCTGTAGGGAATGGCAGAGTAAAGCGATCGCGCGGGGGCCGAAAGAGGAGATCAACGGGTCCGATTCGCGACCCCTGGACGTTCGGCGGAGTGTAGAGTGAAAGTCCTTTTCGAGTGGATCATGCTGGGGCTGGGGCGCTGGCTGCTAAGGCCGGTGCTGAGGCTGTCGCTGCGCTACGTCGAGGTGGAAGATCCGTGGGAACCGACCGATAGGCCGGTGCGCTTCTGGGCTCTGGGTGCCGGCTCGGTCAAGCGCTTCTCGTGGTACTTCGAGGGAGAGAGCTCGGTCGAGGTAGGTTCGGTCGACGCGTTGTGTGGCTGGCTGCTGGGCTGCGAGCAGGTCCGCGACCCCGATCTCTTCCACGAGGCCGACTACTGGCAGCACCCGAGCACGTTCGAGCAGCTGCGCAAGGGTGATTGTGAGGATTTCGCGTTGTGGGCCTGGCGCAAGTTGGTGGAGATGGGGATCGATGCCCGTTTCTTCACCGGTCGCCGCGTCGATAAGCCGATAGACAGCTGGCACGCCTGGGTGGTCTTCCAAAAAGAGGGACTCGACTTCCTGCTCGAGTCGATCGCGCCGAACCGCGAAGAGATGATCCAGCCGCTGGAGGAGGTCCGTTCCCGGTACGTCCCGCATTTCTCCGTGGGTAAGGACTTCCAGCCTCAGGCCTACGGTGGATATCTGCTCTACCTGAAGGACCGCGGGTTCCGCGGCAGCGACACGGCGCCGCCCACGATCGGCTAGCTGGCGATCCGCTCGCCGCGCAGTCGCTCGAGCGCACGGCGAGCCATCTCGACTCGAGGCTGTAGGTGATCGTCGGCGTCGCCCCACAGCTCGACGAATCGGGTGTAGTACTGTACCGCCTCCTCCACCTCACCGCGGCGCTCGTGCAACTGGGCGCGCTGGTAGCAGCCGAGCGGCTCGAGCCACGGATTCCAGTAGAGCGAACCGTAGATGCTGATCGCTTCCTCTTCGTCGCCCCGCCTCTCTAGGAGCTGGGCCAACCAGTAGCGATGGATGTCGCGGTATCCGTACCAGGCGTTGATCAGGCCGAGTCCACGGCGCAGTTGATCGATGGCGCTGTCGACGCTGTCGTGTGCGGCAGCGATGCGGCCGCTGAGAGTCAGAGACCGGCCGCGCAGTGAGCGCGCGGTGGCCGAGTCGCCTTCGGCGGCCAGCGTATCGGCGCGGGCCTCGAAGCGGGCGATGAGGTCGGCCGCCTCTCCGTTACGGCCCTCTCGGGCCGCGTGCAGTGCCAGGGTCGGCGAGTCGCCCGGGTCCGCGGCGGCGAGTCGGCGCAAGAGGTTCTCTGAAGTCGAGTCGACGGCGATCCCGACGTCGCGGGCGTTCGCCAGGACATTCGCAAGTGGCAGGTCCATCTCGCCGCCGGCGAGGTCGGCGCTGTGCCGTAACAGGTCGAGTGCGATATCGACCTGCCCGTGTCTCAGGTAGCGCAGGCCGAGGAACCAGAAGGCCATGTGGCGCTCGCTGTCGGTGAACCGCGGGTCGGCGGCCTTGAGAGCGACCATCTCGTAGAGCGGCAGTGGAGCGCCGGCGACCCGCAGCCTGGACAATGTCCAGTAGATCTGATCGACGCTCGCGGTGTCGAGTGCGGCGGCGGCGCGGGCCGAGTCGGCGGCCGGCCCGAAGGCGAGCGGCGTCAGCAGGCGGAAGGCGCGGGCGTAGTCGGACGTCGAATCGAGAGCGAGGTAGCGGTCGGTCCAGTCGCGCCCGCGGATCGAGTCGTTCTGCCGGTAAGTGAGCTCGATCAGGTGGATGAGGGCCGGCGCGAACGAGGGGTCGAGCTCGAGCGTGCGCTCGAGCGCTTCCTGTGCCTCGCTGATAGGCTCACCGGCCTGGGCGCCCAGGTGAAACAGTGCGTCAGCGAGTCCGTGCCACGCCTCCAGGTCGTCGGGGTAACGGGCGGTGAGGTTCCGAAAGAGGGAGATCGCCTCTAGCGACCCGTCGAGATCGGCCAGTTTCCAGCCGCGGATCAGCAGGCTGTCGCGCGCCGGGAGCCCCCGGCTGAAGCGTTCCGCTGCGGCGAGGTGTTCGGGCACCTTGTTGGATTCGAGGCCGAATGACCAACCGTAGGCATGCGCCAAGCGGTAGTGCGCCGCGGCAAAGGTGGAGTCGTGCTGGACAGCGCGATTCAGTGCCTCCTGCGCTGCGGTGAACTGCGAGTGGCGGAACGCCTGTTCGCCTTCGAGATAGGCGCGGAGCGCGGGAATCGATGCGGTGGTGAGGGCCGACATCCGGACCTCCGGTACCGCCTCACCCTGCCAAGCATTGCGCAGCAGCTCGATGATCAGCTGCTCGACGAGCGATGTGATGTCCTCCTCCGAGCCCACGACTACTGCGGACCCCTCCTTGCGCAACCAGCGCACGGAATAAATGTCGGCGGAAAGTCTCACGGCATTGGGGCCGGTCTTGATCAGACTCCCCAGGATGACGCGGCTGGCGCCGAGCTGGCCGGCCACCTCGGCGGCGATCTCCGGCTCGGGCAGCTCGCCGGATTCCCCCGCGAGCCGCTGGAAGCGGTTGAGCACGGCGCGCGGGTCGGACGAGTGGAACTGACCGGTCGCATCGAGGGCGGTCGCCAACAGGTCGACCAGGCCTTCGCGCCATAGCTCGACGTCGTTGCCGACGATGTGGAAGGGCATCACGGCCACAGCGTTCGGCCGCAGGTCGCTCCCGCGTACCCGCAGCCAGACCACCGTCGTGCCTATGCTGCCTAACGCGAGGAAGGCGAGGGCGCCGCCCAGGATGGCCCTCCTCCAGGTGAGCAGGCGCAGGAGGACGGGATCCCCCGGATCGCTCGGATCGGCGGTACCAGCGGCCAGAGTCCGGTCGCCGCTGGCGGCGGCCGCCCGTCCAGCCTGCACGACGGCCGTGGCGAAAACGATAGGTAACCCAATGACCAGGAGTCCCAGGGCAATCGGGAAGACCCAACCCGGTAGGCCGAAGCGGGCGATCAGCAGATCGATGGCCTCGAGGATCGCCCAGGACACAAGGACATAGACGCCCAGCACGCGCCAGACGGATGCCGGCCCGGCACGTTTCATTAGGTTTTTCAAGCCGATCGTCGTCATATACCTCGATTTTCAGCCTGTCCGGCCGGCTCCGCCCGGCCACTGCTTTCGGTTTTGGACGGCGGCGGGGCGAGGATGGTTGCACCCCGCCCCGGTAACGTGGATCTCAGGTCGGCCAGATCTCCCGGCCTCTCCCACACCTAAGAGAACGCATCCAGCGCCGTTTGGGTTCTGAGGGGGGTGAGGGTGTGATGGAGGAGAGGAGCCGCACCGGGGGGCGGCACGGCTCCTCTCAGTTGGAGCACTGCCGAGCAGCGATCAGCTGCTGCGGATGTCCTCGGGCCGGATCGGCATTCTGCGGACGCGTACGCCGGTCGCTGCGAAGATGGCGTTGGCGACGGCCGGCGCGATGGGCGGCAGCGGTGGCTCGCCGATACCGGACGGGTCGATGTCGCTCTTGACGTAGTGGACCTCGATCTCGGGCATCTCGTCGATTCGCAGCAACGGGTAGTCGTTGAAGTTGCCCTGCACCACGCGGCCCTCGTCGACAGTGATCGCGCTCTTCAGCGCCGCCGTGAGTCCGATGACGATGGCGCCCTCCGCCTGGGCGGCGAGGTCGTCCGGGTTGACGACGATTCCGCAGTCCACGGCACAGACGACTTTGTGCACACGAACCGAGCCGTCTTCTCCCACCGACACTTCCGCGACCTCGGCGGCCCAGCTGCCGAAGCTGTGGTGCAGCGCGATGCCCTGATAATGGCCGTCGGGCAGCGGTTGACCCCAGCGCGCCTTCTCGGCCGCCAGCTCGAGCACGCCGAGGTGCCGCGGATGGTCCGCGAGCAACTCCCTGCGTAGGCGGACTGGGCACTTACCCAGGGCGTGCGCGATCTCGTCGATGAAGCACTCGTTGGCGAACGGCGTCTGCGTGTGGTAGACCGAGCGGAAGTAACTGACCGGCACGGCCGTGTTCGCCATACAGAAGTCGACGTGGCAGTTGGGGATCGCGTAGGGAAGATCTCGGGCGCCACTGGTCGCCTCGCGTGCCGCGCCGGCGAGATCGCCGCCCTGCAGAGTCGCGGCGATGGAGTGGCCGACCACCCGGTGCTTCCAGGCCACCAGGTTGCCCGACTCGTCCAGGCCGGCGCTCAGGATATGGCGAGTGGCCGGTCGCATATAGCTGTGGTGCATGTCGTCTTCACGGGTCCAAACCACCTTGACCGGCGCGGCCGCCGCCTTCGACACGTGGACCGCCTCGATCACGAAGTCGGGCAGCAACCGCCGGCCGAAGCCGCCGCCGCTGAAGTCGATGTTCAGCGTCACGTCGTCGGGCGCGTAGCCGAACGTCTGGGCCACCGTCCCGTGGGCCCACTGCGGCGCCTGAGTGGGAACCCAGATCTCGCAGCGGTCGTCCCGCGCGTGGGCCGTGCAGTTCATCGGCTCGAGCGGTGCGTGCGCGATATAGGGGACCTCGAACACCGCATCGAGCACTTGTTCGGCACCCGCCAGAGCGGTCTCTACGTTGCCATCGTCGCGCGTGGCGTATCCCTCCTCCTGTTGCTTCTGGTCGAACAGCTCGGCGATCTTGGCGCTGCTGAGACCTGCAGCTTCGCCGTAGTCGTACTTGGGGTTGAGCGCTCGGCGGCCCTTCATCGCCGCCCAGGTCGAGTCGGCGAGCACCGCCACGCCGGTGGGCACCTCGACGACCCCGCGCACACCGTCGACCGCGCGGGCGGCGGCCTCGTCGTAGCCGGTCACCGTGCCGCCGAAGACCGGGCAGCGTGCGACACAGGCGTAAAGCATCCCCGGGAGTTTCCGGTCCAGGCCGAAGGTGAGACTCCCTTCCACACGCGCCGGGTGATCGAGGCGCGGCGTCGGCTTGCCGATGATGTGGAAGTCGTGGGGGTCCTTGAACGGCGGGTCGTCGGGCACCGGCAGCGTCGCCGCCTTCTCGGCCAGCTCGCCGTAGGAGAGCGAGCGGCCGCTCGCCTCGTGGACGACGTTGCCGAGTGAGGCGCTACACGACACCGCGTCGACACCCCACGTTTCGGCGGCGGCGGCGGTGAGCATGGCGCGCGCCGTCGCGCCCGCCGTGCGCAGCGGCACCCAGGATGTCCGTACCGAGGTGCTACCGCCCGCCGTCTGCGACCCGTAGACCTCGGGGTCGACGGCGGGAAGGAAGACGCGCTCGAACTCCGGCCACTCGATGTCCAGCTCGTCGGCGAGGATCATCGGCAGGACGGTGCGCGCGCCCTGACCCATGTCCGGCCTGTGCACCCAGAACGTGATTTGGCCGTCGGGGGCGATGCGCAACCACGAGTTAGTGAGCGGCTCGGCGGCGGCGAAACCGTCGCGCTTGACCGGTAGGTGAAAGCCGAGCACCAAACCCGTTCCCGCCACACCCGTGAGCTTCAGGAAATCGCGCCGACTGACTTTGGTGATAGTATTCATCTCACACCCCCTCGGCGGCGCGGTGGATGGCGCGGCGGATACGCTGGTACGTTCCGCAACGGCACAGGTAAGGCGACATCGCCTCATCGATGTCTGCATCGCTGGGCCGCGGGTTCTTCGCCAAGAGCGCCGCAGCGCCCATGATCTGGCCGACCTGACAGTACCCGCACTGCGGGACTTGCTCGGCCAGCCAGGCCTGCTGTAGCGCATGGCCGCCGTTCCGGGACAGGCCCTCGATGGTGGTGATCTCGCTGTCCTCGGCGCTGGAGACCGGGGTGGCGCACGAGGGCACGGGTTCGCCGTCCATGTGGACGGTGCAGGCGCGACAGAGGCCGGCGCCGCAGCCGAACTTGGTACCGGTGAGACCGAGCGTGTCCCGTAACACCCAGAGCAACGGGGTGTCGGGGTCCACGTTCACGGTGTGGCTCTCACCGTTGACCTGTAGGGTGAATCGAGCCATAGGCGCACTCCTTCGGATCGAGGCGGTGAGCCCCTTGCGATTGGGCGCGCACGAGGTTGAGGCGAACGGGTGCCGGCGTCCGCCGCGGGGCAGACTGAACGACGTGATTATGGCAATATGGCCCGTGCGGCCGCGGCTAACAATAATCAGTGGGAACGAGGCGGGCGGTGGTATGCGCCACCGCCCGCACGCGTGATCGCGTTGGCCCGCCGCCGTTACGTGACGGGTGCGGGCGCCGCTTCGGGAGCGGTGTCCGCCCTCACGACGGCCAGCGCCATGGTGATGGGAATGAGGACCATGGTCAGGAAGAAGAAGCGACCGCCGGGGAGCACCACGGTGGGCGCGAGGATCCCGACCAGGGCGGCGATCGTGAGTGGCAGCAGCCCGATGAGCGCGCCGCCGAGCATCAGGTTGAGACCGAAGCGCGAGCGCTCGTCGGGCGTCGCTTTGACGAAGCTGTGGATGAGCGCCCAGAGTGAGAGGCCGAAATAGAGGACGATGAAGATACCGAACATCGCGACGACGAAGCGGTTAAAGCCGCTCGTGCCACGCGGCGCGAAGGCGATCAGGTAGAGTGCGAACAGCGCCACCAGCAGCGCCGGCAGGTACATGAGCTTCGTGGTGTGCCGCCTCTCCATGATCGCCTTCAGCTTGGGGAACTCCATCAGGAAGTGGAGCAGGAAGGCGAAGCCGAAGATGGCCACCACGAGGCCCAAAGCAGTGAAGGTCGCCCGCACGACGTACGATTCGAAGTGCGGCCCGAGAAAGAACCCGACCCCCAGGAAGAGTCCCATGAGAGCCAGAAGGGTGGCACTGCGACTGGGCGCCTTCAGGTAGGCGAACAGGCCAAAACCGATGAAGCAGAGGCCGATGCAGAACGCCGCCCAGGTCAGCGCCACGTCGCGGCCCAGCGGCGCGCCATAGGTGAGAGCGACTTCTCTGGTGGCGGGCGGTTCTTCGCCGGCTGCCAGCGTAGTCGCAGCTCCCCTCTCGACCACCAGCCTGCGCGTCTCGCCGATCTCCGGTCGTCCCAATTGGGCGAGCGCCCGAGTGTCCTCCACCGGGATTCCGGCGATGCTTCTGATGTAGTCGCCGACCTCCAGGCCCGCCGCCTGGGCGGGGCTCCCCTCCTCGACCTGGGTGACGGTGTTGTTTCCGTCGGTGATGTAGCCAGAGTAGGCCACGTTGCCGGCGTCGAGGAGGCCGAAGACGCCCCAGAGGACGAACAGCGCCGCCCCGGCCAGCATGGGGATCTTGTAGTTTCCCGTCTTTTGCTCCGTCATGAGACTCCTCCGTTGCAGCTGGGGTTCGCACGAGGCGCTGCCGGATACAACTCGGAGATATCTGTATCTGTAGGGCGAATTGTTCGTGTCCTACGTTGGGACGGGGGCGTGGATCTCCGGGCCGGCGGGAAGACGTGACTTGCCGGCGCGGATGAAGAAGGCCTGAAAGCGTACGACATGGCCGAGCACTCCAGCGCCCGCGGTGCGGACGCCTGACTCAGCCGGTCCACCTGCTGCACCACTCTACGGGAAACGGGGCTGTTTGGTTTTGGAGGGAGGGCGCTCGAGCGGATGCACCGCCGGGCATGGCCAGGTTCGAGGCAGTTGTTAGATTTGTCCTCTTCGTATCCGGTTTGGGAGGGACCCGAATGGGGCTGTTTGAAGGGAAAACGGCGCTGATCTTCGGCGTTGCCAACGAGCGCTCGATCGCCTGGGGCATCGCCCAGGCGCTCCACCGGGAGGGCTGCGAGCTGGCCTTCGGCTACGGCGCGCCCATGCTGGGGAAGCGGGTGCGGCCGCTGGCGGAGAGCGTCGGTGCCAGGCTGGTCGAGCTGTGTGACGTGACCGACGACACGGCCATCGAGCGGGTCTTCGCGAAGGCGAGGGAGACGTACGGTACGATCGATGTTCTGGTGCACTCGATCGCCTTCGCCGACCGTCACGACCTGCAGGGCCGCTTCGTCGAGACCAGCCGCGACGGGTTCAAGCGGGCGCTGGACGTTAGCGCCTACTCTCTGGTGGCGCTCACTCGGGCGGCGGAGCCGCTCATGTCGGACGGTGGCTCGATCCTGACGCTCACCTATTACGGCTCGCTCAAGGTCGCCCCCGGCTACAACGTCATGGGCGTGGCGAAGGCCGCCCTCGAGGCGTGCGTGCGCTACCTGGCCGCTGACCTGGGACCGAAGGCGATTCGTGTGAACGCCATCTCCGCCGGGCCGATCAAGACGCTAGCGGCCTCAGGCGTCGGCGGCTTCAAGAAGATCCTCAGCTACTCGGAGCAGGCCTCGCCCCTCCGCACACTGATCACGACCGAGGACGTCGGTAACACGGCGTTGTGGCTGCTCAGCGATTGGAGCCGCGGCGTCACCGGCGAAATCGTCTACGTCGACGCCGGCTGGAACATCATGGGCCTCACCGTGCCCATCGATAAGCTCGGCGAACTCTGAGGAGGCCGAATCGTGGTCGTCACCGAATCGATCGATCTGGAGACCCGCGGCCACGCCGACATGCTCGATATCACCGGCGAAGTGGCGGCGAAGGTCAGCGATAGCGGAGTGAGATCGGGTATCGTCACCGTCTTCTGCCCCGGCTCCACCAGCGCCATCACGACGATCGAGTACGAATCCGGCGCGCTGTCCGACCTCGAGCGTCTGTTCGACGAGATCGTTCCCCCCGACCGCGAGTACGCCCACAACCTGCGCTGGGGAGACGGCAACGGGCACTCGCATGTCAGGGCGGCGCTCCTCGGCCCCTCGCTCTCCGTACCGGTCGTCGACGGCGAGCTGCAGCTCGGCACCTGGCAGCAGATAACCTACTGCGACTTCGACAACCGCAGCCGCTCGCGGCGCCTCATCGTTCAGATCGTCGGAGAGTAGCGCGGTTCAGGATCCGGGTTGACAGCCCGGGAGCGTGTTGTTATGGTGTCATCGCCACGTTGTAGCATATACGTTACCCTGACGCTCACCGCGGCGGATTGTGACCGGATCAGCCAAAACACCTGACCTCAGCAAATCGGAACTCGCCGTCCTCAGGGTTCTCTGGCGCGAGGGCGAGCTGAGCGCGCGGGAGATCCACGAGGGACTGCCGGCCGCCCTGGAGTGGGCCTACTCGACCACGCGGACGACCGTGGACCGCATGGCAGCCAAGGGGCTGCTGGCGAAGCGGAGCTTCCACGGCATCTACCTGTACGAGCCGCGGATCTCGCGGCCGGCGGGTCTGGCGGGTGTGGTACGTGATCTGGCAGAGCGCGTTTTGGAGACGGATTATGCTCCCGTCGTCTCGCTGTTCGCCGAGGCGAACGATCTGAGTGCGGAGGAGGTAGACGAGCTGGAGCGTCTGCTGGGGGAGGGAAGCTAGCCGTGTCGGTCGAGCTGTTGAGCGGGATGTCTGCGGCGGCGGACCGTCTGGTCTGGGTCGGCCGCTGGGAGTTGCTGTTCTCGATCGCGCTCTTCGTCATCGTGTTCGGCCTGACGCGTGCGTTGCGGAACGCCTCTCCGGTCCTACGGCATGCGCTGTGGGGCCTCGTCCTGTTGCGACTGGTTCTGCCGGTTGGTCTGGCGTCGCCGTTCAGCATCGGGAGCATCGTTTCGCAGGGAACGCGAGCGGCGGGAGCTGAGTCGTCCTGGGTAGGTGAGTGGCCCGAGTTGCAGGCGGCTACCGGCGCAGCAGGACTCGGCGGGCAGGTCACGCGTGCTGGGAGCGAATCGTCCTCGAGTGGGCTGCTGATTGTAGCGCTATGGCTGGTGGGGGTTGCGGTTGTCGGGGCTGCGCTCGTGAAGCGCCGGCGCCGCTATGCCAGGGTGATTCGTGACGCGGAGCCGGTGCTCGATGCTCGTGCACGCAGGCTGACCGAGGGTTGGCGAGAGAGGTTCGGCGTGCGCCGAGCCGTTCGTCTCGTGACATCCGGCGAGCTGGGCACGCCGTTCACGTGGGGTAGCTTGCGGCCGGTAATCTATCTGCCGGAGGCGGTGCTGCGACACGAGGAGGCCGCCGTGTTGGAGTCGGTGATCGGCCACGAGATGGCACACATCAAACGCTGGGACGATCTGCAGCTCGTACTCCAGCTCGTCCTTTCGGCGCTCTATTTCTTCAACCCGGTGGCCTGGCTTGCGGCGGGTCGGATGCGCGAGGAGAGCGAGCGGATCAGCGACGCTCTGGTGCTATTGCATGGCGAGCTGGCGCCCGCGGCGTACGGTCGCTGTATCGTCGAAGTGGCGAGGCTCGGCCTTCCCGGCGAGGCAGGGCCGACGCCTGCGTTGAGCAGCAGCAAGAAGAGGCTCCACATGAGACTAAAGTCGGTCGTGAAGATGAAGGCCACCGCGACCCGCTGCCGTTTGCGGGTGGCATACTCGATACCGACGGCTTTCGCGTTTGGAGTTTTCCTTCTACCGATGGCCAGCGCTGTCCCTAGCGACCTCTCTGCCGAAGCAGAAGTGGGGTCGACGTCGCAGGAGGCGGACATCGCGCTCGCCAACCCGATGCCGGGTTCGCGTGTCAGCGCCGGATGGGGCCCGATGCGCAGTCCCTTCACCGGTGAGGAAGTACATCACCGGGGCATCGACCTGGTGGGGCGAGCGAACGCGCAGGTTCATGCGGCGGCCGACGGCGTGGTCGAGGAGGCGACGACCGAGTACTCAGGGGGCGCTGATCACGGCACCGTCGTCGTCCTCGACCACGGCGCTGGGCTCAAGACCTTCTACTCGCACCTGGGAAGCCTCGCCGTGCAGGAGGGTCAGCGTGTATCGCAGGGAGATGTCCTCGGTACCCAGGGCGTAACCGGGAAGACCACGGGGCCGCATCTGCATTTCGAGGTGTGGGTGAACGGCGAGTACGCGGACCCAACTCTGTATGTAGCAGACTGGCACACCGATACGTAGAGCCAGTCGAAAGCGATCGAGGACTAGAACTCGAGCTCCTCGTCGTCCTCCTCCCTTATACCGAGCACGTCACGGGCCTCGTCCAGCAGCTCGGGCGCGACATAGATCGTCGCACCGGGAAACAGTGGCCCGTGCAGCATCCCCTCGGCGGACTGGATCAGGTAAGGTATCCCCGCATTCTTCAACAGGCCGGCGGCGGCTTCCGCCTCGGTCTTCGTCCTGAAGTTGGCCAATTCCACGGCATCCTTCATGGCAGGATCATAGGCCAGGCCGCCCGGCTGTCAAACTGCGGGTGCCGTGCGGGGCCGCGAATATCCGCCGCGCCCGCGTGTAACTAGAGGTAAGCCCGTGATCGCTTGACACTCCGATGAGAGCTGGATCGTATGGGGGCATACTGAAACGTTTTGGCCGCCTAGCGCATCTAAGGATAGAAGGTCAAACTTAAGATTTCAGCCCCGACCCGGCCCAATCACGCCAACACTGGACCATCATGGGATTCAGCCGCCGTACACTAGGTATCGCCTCCGTCGTCATCATCTTGCTGGGCGCTCTGGGCGGGATCTACATCCGGCTTCGTGCTCTGCAGGCCGAAGAAGAGAACGGAAGCGTCGAGGCCGCAGAGGGCGAGGGGCAGGATGTGGAATCGGCGCAGGCTTTCCGCTCCGATATCGCCATACCGGTAGGTGCCGCGCCGGTGGTGCGGGACACGCTGGTGATGAGCGTCAGCGCCGCCGGCCAGGCTCAGGCCTTCGCCCGCACATTGCTGGCCGCCGAGGTCGAGGGTCCGGTGACCCAGGTCCTGGTGCACGAGGGCGACTGGGTCCGGCAGGGCCAGGTCCTGGCGCGCATCGACCCGGAGCGCTTCGCCTTCGAGTTGGAGCGCGCGCGTGCGCAGCTCGAGCAGGCGGAAGCCAATTTCGCCGAGCTGACGCTGTTCGACGACGAGATCGAGGACGAGGAGCTACGCGCCGAGCGCCGGCGCCTGGCGCGCGCCCGGAGCGGGCTGGCTGGCGCCGAGGTCGGTGTGCGCGAGGCGCAGCTCAACGTAGAGCGCGCCACGGTGAGGGCACCGTTCGGCGGCGCTGTGGCTAACCTGGCGATCGTGCCGGGCGATCGATTGTCGCAGCGTGACTCGATCCTCGAGATCGTCGATTTGAGCCGAATCAAGATCGAGGTGCAGACGCTGGAAACCGAGGTCCCCTATCTGGAGGAGGGCCGTGAAGCGCGGGTGAAGCTGTCTGCTTTTCCCGATGCGGTTTTGACCGGCCGGGTCGTTTCCATCAATCCGGTGATCGACCCAAGAACGCGTACGGCGCGGGTAACGGTGATGTTGCCAAACCCGGACGGTGCGGTGAAGCCGGGCATGTACGCGCGGGTCAGCATCGCGGCCCGGCTCTTCGCGAATCGTACGATGGTGCCGCGCAGCTCCATCCTCGAACGCGACAATCGCACGCTGGTCTTCCTGTTCGAGCCGGAAGGCGACTCATCGCAAGGGTTGGCGAAGTGGACCTACGTTACTACGGGGCTCGAGAATGAGGAGTTTGTCGAGATCGTTCCGGGTGAGGGCACGACCATGCTCGAACCCGGCCAGATGGTGCTCACCGACGGGCACTACACGCTCATCCACGATGCGCGCGTCAGGATCGTGGAGGATGTGGCTGAGGCGCGCGGCTGAGCGGGCGCTGCCGCTCGTCCTCGCCGGCCTCGCCAACGCCGGGCCGCTGAACGGCCAGGCCACGGATACGGTGCTCACCCTCGAAGGCGCGCGCCGGCTGCTCGAGCGGAGCAGCCCACAGTACCGTTCGGCGCTGGCCTCGGCGGACGCCGTCGGCCAGGGCGTCTGGAGCGCCTGGGGCGCGATTATCCCTTCCGCCTCGCTCTCGGCGTCGTTCAGGAGGAGCGAGTTCACCACGAAGACGTTCCAGGATCCGACCGGGGTGGTGCAGGAACTCGAGGATCCGATCACCGATATCTCGAAGTCCGCCAGCCAGGGGCTCTCTCTCAACTGGCGGGTCTTCGACGGTGGCAGAAACATCTTCAACATCGGCACTGCCAACGCCGAGGCCCGCGCCGCCGATCTGGCGGCGGTTGCCACGCTCGTCCAGCTGCAGTCGACGATGGAGACCCAGTTCTTTGAGGCGCTCAAGCAACAGGAGCTGGCCCGCCTGGCGCAGGTGCTGCTGGAGGCGCGGCGCCGCGACCTGGAACTGACTCAGGCGCGCTTCCGCATCGCCGCGGTCGATCAGGCCGCCGTGCTGCAGGCCGAGATCGAGGTGGGCAGGCAGGAGCTGGAGGTGCTGCGGGCCGAGCAGGCGGCCGGGGCGGCGCGACGCGAGCTGTCGGTGACGCTCGGGTTGGAGGAAGAGATCGTCTATCAGCTGCGCGACACGGCGCTCGTCTTCGACCCGACCGTATTCTCCTCCGACCAGCTGGTCGAGGCAGCTCGCCGGTCGAACCCGGAGCTGGCGCGTCGTGATGCCGATATCGAGGCCCGGAACCGCAGCCGCTGGTCGGCCCGTGGCGGCTGGCTCCCCACCGTCGACATCTCGTTCGGCCTCAGCCGATCGGAGAACGCCGGCGCCGATGGCGACCTCTTCAGGTTCAACCCGCGGAACACGGGCGAGAGCCTGAGCTTCACCTTCAGTTGGCCATTGTTCAACGGCTTCGACAGGAAGGTGCAAAACGCTCGGGCATCATCGCAGCTCCAGCAGGCGCGACACGACAAGTACGCGAGCCTGCTCAACGTCGAAAAAGAGGTGCGTAACCAGTACGACGCCCTCGTTACCGGATACCGGTCGGTTCGCCTCCAGGAGCGCAACGTGGATCTGGCGCGGGAGTCGGTCCAGCTCACCACCGAGCGCTACCGGATCGGCGTCGCGTCATATATAGAGCTTCAGCAGGCGACCTCGCAGGCGACGCAGACGGAGCAGGGCCTCATCAATGCGCGCTACGAGTTCATGAAGACGCTGGCCCGTCTGCAGGCCGCGGTGGGGCGTCCCATCGTCATACCGCAATAGACCGAGTCGCTGATGGCGCTACCCGACCTCTCGATCCGCCGGCCCGTCGCCACCGCGATGGCGTTCCTCGCCATCGTCATGCTGGGCACCATCGCCTTCTGGCGCCTGCCCGTGGATCTGCTGCCCGACGTCGCGTTCCCCACCCTGACCATCTGGACGCAGTACCCCGAGGCGGGACCCTCGGAGGTCGAACGCTTCATCACCGAGCCGATCGAGAGCGCCGTCTCTCGGGTGCCGGGCGTCAAGTCGGTCAGCTCGGTGAGCCGCGAGGGCGCGTCGCAGGTCACCCTCCAGTTCCTCTGGGGCACCGACATGGAGTTCGCGACGCTCAACGTGCGTGAGCGGCTCGACAACGTCCGCTACAACCTGCCCGACCGGGCCGAGCGCCCGACGATTCTGCGGTCCGATCCTACCAGCGAGCCGGTTATGACGCTGGCAGCCACGTCGGACGTGAGCGATCTCTGGGAGCTCAAGGAGGTGGCCGAGAACGTCTTCAAGCGGCGGCTCGAGCAGGTCGACGGCATCGCGCAGGCCGCGGTTGCCGGCGGTCTGGAGCGTGAGATCCACGTGCAGGTGGACCCGGGTCGCCTGGAGGCGCTGGACGTGAGCATCGACCAGGTCTCGCTGGCGCTCGACGCGGCGAACTACAGCGCGCCGGGCGGTAACATCCGGCGCGGCCGCTATCGCTACTCGCTCCGCGCGCTGGGCGAGTTCCAGACGGTGGCGGAGATCGGCGAGACGGTGGTGGGGCGCGGCGCCGACGGATCGGTCGTGCTGTTGCGCGACGTCGCCCGGGTCGAAGATGGGTTCGCGGACCGCGAGACGATCGCCCGCTACAACGGCCGCGAGTCGGTGGGACTACT
>JASFTI010000006.1:0-32007 GCA_050053635.1 Gemmatimonadales bacterium | reverse complement strand
ACACGGGGCCGGGCGCCCACGTTCACGATTACTGTTGCAGCGCTGTGTCGCTCGCCGTTCACCTCTATCTCTCGCGTCCCCCTGAAACGTGCCCGTCCCTCGATCAGCTTCAATCTTTCGCCGGCTCGCTCCAGCCGCTTACCCACGCCCGTTCGCCATTGCTGCACTATGGCGTCCTTACGATCGACGATCGCTCCCAGATCGACTTTTACCTGACCTGCCTGAACACCAAGTCGCCCCGCACCACGCGCCACATGCGCGGCCCGTGCGCTGGCTACCATCGTCTTCGTCGGAGTGCAGCCGACATTGACACACGTGCCGCCCAGCTGGCCGGCCTCCACCACGATCACATCCTTACCCGACTCGGCTAGCCGTGCGGCGAGCGGGACACCTGCCTGGCCGGTTCCGATGACTATCACGTCTGCATTCATATCATCCTCCGCAGCGACACAATCCGGCGAGCCGCGCCGGCTCTCCCTGGCCCCAGTATCAGCTTACAACGAATCCCGATCAAGCCCGGTTCCTGCGCGTTGGCATACTCGAGCCTGCTGGCTAGCTTGAACCATGCATCAAAACAGCGACCCCGTCGTGCGCTTCGATGACGTTGGCCTCCGCCTGTTGGACGGAACCTCTATCCTCTCCGGCCTGAGCCTCGACGTTTACGGCTCGGAGATCCTCGTTCTGCTCGGCCGCAGCGGATCCGGCAAGACCACGACACTGAAACTCATCAACGGACTGCTGCTGCCCAGCGCGGGCGCCGTCCTGGTCCAGGGCACGTCGACGGCGGAGTGGGACCGGACACGTCTGCGCCGCCGTATCGGCTACGTCATCCAGGAGGGCGGTCTCTTCCCACACTTCACGGTCGCGCGCAACGTCGCCGTCGTCCCGACCCTGGAAGGCTGGGATGAGGCTCGGGCGGTCGCTCGGGCTCACGAGCTTCTCGACCTCGTCGGCCTCGACCCGAAGACCTTCGGCGCTCGTTACCCATCGGAACTCTCCGGTGGCCAGCGCCAGCGGGTCGGCGTGGCGCGGGCGCTCGCCGCCGACCCGCCGCTCCTGCTGCTCGATGAGCCCTTCGGAGCGCTCGATCCGCTGACACGTCTCGAGCTACAGCACGAACTGAAGATGCTGCAGGAGCGCCTACACAAGACGATGGTTTTCGTCACGCACGACGTGCGCGAAGCGCTCCTACTGGCTACGCGCATCGCGCTGTTCCACGATGGCGCAATCGCCTTTGTCGGAGCCCCTGACGAGTTCCGCGCCTCACAGGTTCCCGAGGTGCTCGCCTTCGTTCGTGCCTTGCAAGAAACGGAGGTGAACGGCCCGTGATAGATGTCATCGAATTTCTAGCGCGCAATCGTGACGAGTTCGTGACGCTCGCCGCGCAGCACCTCCTCCTCGTGGGTATGTCTACCGGATTCGCGATAGTCATGGGGGTACCGCTCGGCGTGCTGCTCACACGGCGGCCGGGACTGAGGACAGCTGTGCTCGGACTCGCCAACATCTTTCAGACGATCCCCAGTCTGGCCCTGTTCGGCTTTCTGATCCCGATACCTCTGATCGGCGGCGTGGGAGCACGCACCGCGATCGTCGCGCTGGTGCTCTACGCTTTGCTCCCAATCATCCGCAACACCTACGCGGGCATTCAAGGAACCGACCCGGCCATCCGGGAGGCGGGACGCGGCATGGGTATGACCGACCGACAACTTCTGTTCATGGTCGAGATCCCACTGGCTTTCGGAGTCATCCTGGCCGGGATCCGCGTGGCCACGGTGATCGGAGTCGGCGTCGCGACGATCGCCGCCGCCATCGGAGCTGGCGGTCTCGGCGTTTTCATTTTCCGCGGCGTCGCCATGGTCAACAATACTCTGATACTTGCCGGCGCCGTGCCGGCGGCAAGTATGGCCCTGGCTGCCGATTTCCTGATCGGACGCATCGAGCGTCGCTTCATACCCGCAGACAGCGGCCTCGCCGAGCTGAGAGCAGTATGAAGTTTCCACCGATCGTCCTGCTGATCGCTATCGCTTCGCTGACCGGCTGCGACCTGTCTAGCCAGCGCGTTGTCGTCGCATCCAAGAATTTCACCGAGCAGACGATACTTGCCGAGCTCGTTGCCCAGCAGATCGAGCGCCGCACCGATGTCACGGTCGCTAGACGCTTCTTCTTGGGCGGAACGTTCGTGTGTCACCGCGCCATCCTCTCCGGCGAGGTCGATATCTACGTCGAGTATACCGGCACGGCTCTGACGGCGATTCTCGAACGGCCGCCAATGCAGAACCCCGACTCGGTCTACGAAACGGTACGGTCCGAGTACGCTCGACGGTTCGATCTCAACTGGGGCGAACCGTTGGGCTTCAACAACACGTTCGCGATCTTGGTCCGCGGAGACGACGCGCGCCGTCTCCGCCTAGAGACCATCTCGCAGGCCACCTCGCACACACCAGGCTGGCGGGCCGGGTTCGGCTACGAATTCATGGAGCGCGAAGACGGATTCAGCGGTCTGGCGGAAACGTACGGCCTGCACTTCACCGAAACACCGCGCACCATGGACCTCGGCTTGACCTACCGCGCCCTCGCCGATGGCCAGGTGGACCTGATCGCGGGTAACTCGACCGACGGGCTGATCGAAGCCCTCGACCTGGTCCAGCTACGCGATGATCGGTCGTACTTCCCCCCATATCACGCCGCACCGATCGTCCGGGCCGACGCCCTCGCGCGGCATCCCGAGATCGGCGCGGCTCTCGACGAGCTGGCTGGACTGATGTCGGATGATCAGATGCGCAGACTCAACTATCTGGTCGATGTGGAGCACCGCGACGTGCCGTTGGTCGTCAGAGAGTGGCTCGCCATGCATCTCCCAACCTCCGGCGCCGCGCCACCTCGTGAGTGACCAGCAGCTCTATACTGTGACTGTGGCCGTTTGGTGAAGACGGCGCTAAAATGGAGACCAGTATCGATTCACCCCAAGGGCCTGGATAGCGCCGGTAGCTAGTCATGAGAGTAGCTCAAGGTTCCTCAACGCGTGTGAAGGGAAACCGGCGAAGTCCACTCACCTGCTTGCCGGGACTCATACTAGCACTGATTCTCGTTCCTTCCGCTGCGAATCCCCAGGAGACCGCTGCGGACTCGATCGTCGTCGTCGAGCGCGGCACCCCGAGCGTCGACGGCTGGGATGTCGCGGAATTCCCATTCAAGCTGGTGACGGCGCCGTTGTATGTGCTGGTCTTGGGACTCGAACAGGTGTCTCAGGTGGCGGATGACACTCGCCTGCTTCGCTGGATCGGACACCTCAACCGGGAGTTGAACAGGCGGTCGGTCTATCCGACCGTGGCAGCCTTGGGAACGGGTTCCGGAACGGGGGTCGCCCTCTTACTCGGGCAGCCGAGTCGCGACCGTGCGCCCTGGGCGCACGCACGTGGTGGACTGACGCTAAAGGGGTACTGGCGTGCCCTCGTGCGAGCCGGTTACGGTCCCGAGGCGCTCGTGCCCGGTCGGCCCCCGACCGTTGCCGCCAGCGCAGTCGGCCTCACCGAACACCGCCACCAGGACGAGTACTCCGGGCTCGGCCACGACAGCCGGGAGGCAGATCGCTCCGACTACGAGCTAAACCGGCAGTTGGTGCGCGCGGAACTCGGCCTCGCGGCGACCCGGAGTATCGTACTGAGACTGAGCCTCGACTGGTCCGAGGTCGAGACCGGTCCGGGTAACAACGCGCGCCTCCCCGCAATCGATTCCATCTTCGCCCCCGAAGCGGCCCCACGCTTCGGAGCCACCGATCATTATTTCTCGGTGGGCGGTGCCGCCGAGTGGTTCAAACGCGACCCGGGTCTGCTGCCCACACGCCACTGGCTGCGCCTGGCTCTGCGCTGGAACGAGAGCGACGCCGCGGGGGCAGCGGACTTCGCCGAGATCGAGGCGAGCGTCGGAACCGTCATCCCGTTCTACCACGATACGCGGAGCCTGGCACTGGAGATCGACTACCAGACAGCCCAGCGGAGCGGCGGCGGCGCGATCCCGTTCTACCGCCTGCCCACCCTCGGGGGTACACCGTCGCTTCCCGCTTACCGGACCGGGAGGTTTCGTGGTCGCGACCTGATCTTGGGACGGATGGAATACATGTACCGTATCTGGCTAGGCCCCCGCGACACTTACTTGGTGGCCACCTCCATTTTCCTACACGGCGGAATGGTCGCCGCCAGCTTGACGGATGAATTCAGGTTCGCTCGCCTGAAGCCCAGCCTTGGCATCGCGCTGAGCACACTCACCCTGACGGGGTCCGGCGCTCGCCTGGAGTTCGCCGGCGGCGACGAGGGCCTGAGGGTCAACTTCACTTTCCTAGCAGGTTACTGATGCTGCGATCGCGCTTGACACCGATAATCACATCCGCCGCCTGCATGCTCGCCTTGGCCGGGTGCTCCAAGAACCGCTTGGTCGTCAGCCAGATATCGCCGTCTTCGACCCCTGAGCCCGTTGTGCTCAGCGAGGTGCCCGAGGAACGCGACTCGGACCTCACAGTCGACTTTTTCGAGCAGAGCATCCGTAAGCCGCTCACCTACATTTTCATTCCGCCCCGCGCGCTTCGCTCCTGGCTAAGTAACAAGGTCGAGGCTTACAACCCGACCGCCGAAGACGACATCGTGAACTCCACCTGGTTCAGACACAGGAACGGTCGCCGGCGGATGACGGCCGCCGAGGTCGCGCGTGGACCTCTCCACGGCGTCCCACCCGACACGAGCGGCCCGTGGACGGTGATCGGCGCAAAGGTCCGGGGCGTTACTCCTGGCTATTTGGTGCGTGATGCAACGGGAAGCGTCTACTTGATCAAGTTCGACCCACCGGACTACGACGAGCTGATGACCGCGGCCGAGGTGATAGCATCGCGCCTGTTCTACGCCGCCGGTTACTGCGTGCCCGCAGCTTACATCGTAAGATTGGATCCGGCCAAGGCGCGTGCAGATGAATCACTGGCGTTCGAAGATCGGCTGGGTCGCGTGCATCCGGTCAGCGATGAGGATCTGCAGGAGATGCTCGCGGGTCTGCCTATGGGCCCCGACGCACGCATTCGAGCGGTTGCCAGCCAGATTATGCCGGGTGGGATCGGCCCCTTCAGCTTCGAGGGGACGCGCGATGACGATCCCGCGGACACCATCCCACACGAGCACCGCCGCGAGCTGCGGGGCATGTACGTCATGGCCGCCTGGCTTAACCACCTCGACACGAAACAGCAGAATACCCTCGATACCGTCGTCGAGGAGGACGGCCAACTATGGGTTCAGCACTGTCTGATCGACTTCGGCTCCAGCCTGGGAAGCGCTGGTGTCGCTCCCAACGTCCCGCGCGACGGCCCGGAATACGATTTCGACCTCGGCGCGATTATCGCCCGCACCTTCACCGGAGGTCTCTACACCAGCAGCTGGGAACGTTATTCCTATGAGCCGGAGCACCCGTCGATCGGCTTCTACTCGACGGACCTGTTCGACCCGGGCTCCTGGAAGAGCAACTTCCCCAACCCAGCCTTCCAGAACAGCACGATCCGGGACGGCTACTGGGGCGCCAAGCTGGTGGCGAGCTTCGACGACGAACAGATCCGCGCGGCAGTAGCTGCCGGCCGGCTCAGCGACCCCTCGGCTCAGCAAGCTTTGGTTGAGGCGATTATCAGCCGCCGCGACCTCACGGTCGAGTATTGGTTCTCCAGGGTGACGCCGCTGGAGCAACCGGACATCGCTGGCTCACATGCTGCACCGGTCCTGTCTTTCCGTGACCTGGCCGTCACCGAAGGCATCGTCCCGGCGCGCGGACGTCGCTACGAGATGCGCTTCGAGTTCCCCGCGGCCGGTGTCGAGCTCAGGGATGTGGTCGAGCCCACGATATCCAAACGCGGGGAGGGCGCGCTCGAGCTCCCACCCCCTCCCACGACCTCAGAGTTCTGGGATAAACTGGTCGGTACGTCGCCCGAGCAGCGGTTGGCCAGACTGGAGCTCAGGGCGATTCCGCCCGCCGGGTTACCCCGACCAAGCTCGGTCCGCATCTATCTGTTACCCGTCCAGGAGGTCGGCTACCGGATCGTTGGTCGCGCTTACTAGCAGGTCGCTGAGAGACGATGGGAAGCCCACGCCAGGGAGGCGCCGGGGTTCCCCAGAGCGTAACTCGAAGGGCGGTGCCACTTGAAGTCGACCGACGAAACGGTCGCGGCGGCGCGCCCTCCGATGCATCTTACGGGTCGATCGAGCCGTCAGCCCTAGCTTCTGATAGGGGGGATGATTGAACCCACTAGACCCGCGGGTGAAGATCGTCTGGAGGCTCAGTGGCCTGATCTTCGCTCTGCCGCTCATCGCGATAGCCGCCGTCATTGAAGGCGCGCTCCTCGCACCCGAGGGCATCCGCCTCTTTGCCCCGGGCGTCATCGCCGCTCTCGCCGCGCTCGTGGCTCTGGGCCTCGCGCTACTTTGGCCCGGCCTCCGATATCGATTCTGGCGCTGGCAGGTCGAGGCCGATCGTGTCTTGATCGTAAAGGGCGTCGTGTGGCGATCGCGCTCGCTCATACCGCGGGTACGCATCCAGCACGTCGACACTCGCTCATCGCCGCTGCAGCGATGGCTCGGCCTCAACTCGCTGGTCATCTACACGGCAGGCACTCGCGGCGCAGACGTCGAGATCCCAGGCCTCGCCGCCGACGAGGCCGAGCGGATGCGCGAGGAACTCGCCCGTCTCGAGGAGCTCGATGACCGTGCCTGAGAACGGCGACGGCTGGGTTCGGCTTCACCCGCTGACCCCACTTCTACGCGCCGTCCAACTGCTCTACGCAGTCATAGCCGGCGTAATCGCCTCCCAAACGGGCGTCGGCGCGACGGTTGTCGTGATCTTCCTGTTCACCGTGACCTTCGCCGCCTGGATTACCCTCTCCTACCTGCGCTTTCGCTACCGGATCACCGATGACAGCCTGATCATTACCCACGGTGTCCTCTTCCGCCGCAGGCGCATCATCCCGCGGTCGCGCATCCAGAACGTCGACCTGCGGGCGGGCCTCTTTCAACAACTCTTCAAGGTCACCACCGCTAGGATCGAGACCGCCGGCGGCGAGGCGACCGAAGCAACTCTGCATGTCGTAAGTCGCGACGAAGGTATGCGCCTGCGGGCCCGACTCGTCGGTCTCGCGCATCAGGCTCCACCCGTCACCGCCACCACAACACCGGGCGAGGCCCACGCCCCGCCGGACCAGGTGGCGGCGATCCCCGAGTCCGCCGTTCATCACGTCGCGCCGCTCCAGCTGATAATCGCTGGCGCGACTTCCAACCGCGCCGGGTTCCTAGTCGGCCTCCTGTTGGGCGGCGACTACCTGTTCGACTTCATGCCCACCGACCGGATACTCGCCCGCTTCCTACCGCCCGAGTACCTGGAATCGGGTCAGGCGGTAGAGAGCCTCGTTCAAACGGCCCAGCAAGACATGCAGGCGTTTCTCACCGGCCTCTTCGTACTCGGTATAGTCTTCGGCGTCGCCGGTTGGGGGGTCTCCGTGTTGGCCAGCGTGATTCGCTATTTCGACTTCACGCTCAGGCAATACGGCAACGAGCTCCAGGTCAGCTACGGACTCTTCACCCGTCGCGAGAAGGGGTTCCGGCGGAGTCGTGTCCAGAACGTCCAGATCGAGGAACCCATCCTCCGACGCTGGTTGAATCTCGCCGCGCTGAAAGTGCAGACGGCCGGCTACGGCCCAGGCCTCAAAGCAGATGAGAGGATGGAAACGCTGTCGCCGATCATCCGCACGCACGAGCTCAATGACTACCTGCACACCGTCTATCCGGAACTCGACTGGGATCGCGTCGAGTGGCGCCCTTCACACCCGCGGGCGCGGCGGCGACTCTTTTTCCGCCGCGCCATCGTAGTCATCGCGGCGAGCGTCGCGCTGGCCATCCTGACGTCGGCCGATGCACTCTTTTTGCTGATCGCCCTGGTCCCGGCAGGGTTCCTGGCCCACGCACATTACCGACACCTGGGTCACGCGCGCGCCGGATCCTACGTGTTGGCGCGCGAGGGGCTCTGGAACCGGCGTACTTATGTCGTCCCGGTAAGAAAGGTCCAGGCACTCCATTTCAGACAAACCCCGTTCCAGCGCCGCCTCCGCCTCGGTACGCTGAACATTGAGACGGCGGGAAATCCGATAGAATGGCACGCGCCGAGGTCGATCGATCTGGGGACCGGCTACGGCGTCGAGATGATGGATCAGTTGGCGACCGAGGTGACGGAGACGGGATTGACCTTCTAGAATAATCAGTACTCAGTAATCGGTGATCGGTACTTGGCATAAGGCGAAAGAACCACGGACCTCTGATAGCGACTACTGATTACTGATCACTGACCACTGATTACTTTACCCGTCTCTAGGCCCTTTCACCATCACCCTGCATAACAAGCGTCCTGATCGGGAACGGGATGACGATCCCTTCTGCATGGAAGCGCTTATACAGTCGCTTGATGAACTCGTGCCTGACCAGGTACTGGCTCCGGCCGCGTTAGCGCCGCCGGCTGCAAAACCACCACTTCCGCCTTCCCGTTCCTATCTGTCCGCCTCACCGCCGTGGCGGATCGTTTTCCCCTCCACCAGGTATACGACATCCTCACCAATGTTAGTGGCCAGGTCGGCGACACGTTCGATGTTAGCTCCGATGAAAATCAGTGACAACGCTACCCCGATTTGCTGCGGCGACTCCATCATCATCGTGATCATCGATCTCAGGTGCGACTCGTGTAGCTGGTCGACTCGGTCATCGCGCTGCAGTACACTGCGTGCCTTATCGGCGTCGTGTTGCACGAACGAATCCAGCACGTCGCGCAGCATCTCCTCAGCTATAGAACCGGCCTCCGATAGCTCGATCGGCAACGACCATCCCCTGTTACGCTCGATCAACCGCTGAGCGCCCTGGGCGATGTTCACCGCATGATCGCCGATCCGTTCCAGATCGTTGTTGATCTTGAGGATCGCTACCAGGCGCCGCAAATCGCCCGCCATCGGCTGCTGCAGAGCCAGCAGTTCGACGCACGCCTCCTCTATCTCGACCTCGACTGCGTCGATCTCTCGATCGCCCAGCACGATGGCTTCCGCCTTGGCGGCATCACGCTCGCGCACGGCACTTATCGCGTTCTCGATCATCCCCTCGATCAAGCGCGACATCGCTACGAGGCGTCCGGTGAGATCGTCCAGCTTCTGTTCAAAGTGTGTACGCGCCATTTGTCTTACCTGCTAACCGAAGCGACCCGTGATGTACGCCTCTGTACGTTCATCGTTAGGGCTGGTGAAAACCTTCTGTGTGTCACCGTACTCGATCAGCCGACCCAGGTTCATGAACGCAGTGTAGTCCGCAACACGGGCCGCCTGTTGCATGTTGTGGGTCACGATCACAATCGTGTAGTTCTTCTTCAACTCCTGCATCAGTTCTTCGATTCTGCCCGTCGCTATAGGGTCCAGAGCGCTCGCCGGCTCATCCATCAGTATGACATCCGGCTCCACGGCAAGCGCGCGCGCGATGCAGAGCCGCTGCTGCTGGCCGCCCGATAGGCCTAACGCGCTGTCCTTCAGGCGGTCCTTTACCTCGTCCCATAACGCGGCCACACGCAGCGCCTGCTCGACGCGAACGGCGAGATCGCCGGTGTAGCGGTTGATGCGCAGGCCGAAAGCCACGTTGTCGAAGACAGACTTGGGGAACGGATTAGGCTTTTGGAACACCATACCGATGCGGCGGCGCACCTCCACCGGGTCGACCTCGGCATCGTACACGTCCTCTCCGTTGAACAGCACGTTACCCTCGCACCAGGCGATAGGGATGACATCGTTCATCCGGTTGAACGCCCGTATCAACGTGCTCTTACCACTGCCGGACGGCCCGATGAGCGCTGTGATATGCTCGCGCGGGATCGTCATCGAGATGTGGTGGATCGTCTTTGCCGCAGCGTAGTAGATGCTCAGGTCGCGCGTCTCGAGCACAGGGTTCTCGTGCACCATGATGTTGCGAGGATCCCCTTCCAGCCCGTGCTCGGCATGCTCGGGCACCAGCGATTGCGCCGGCCGCGACTCTCGAGCGAGAGCGCTCTCGGGTTTTTGAATTCCCACGTCTCTAACTCTATCCTGGCTCATACTTCTTTGCGCATCCGATTCCTCAGGATGATCGCCAGCGCGTTCATTGAAAGCAGCGCGACCAACAATACGATGATGCCGGCGGCGGCCAGCTCGTGGAATCCCGCCTGCGGCCGCGCTGCCCAGTTGAAGATCTGAATCGGCAGCACGGTGAACTCATCGAGCGGCGTATTAGGGGTGAAAGCGATGAATGTCAGCGCCCCGATCATGATCAGTGGTGCCGTTTCACCGATGGCCCGTGAAAGCGCCAAGATCATCCCGGTCAGGATCCCCGGGAACGCGATGGGCAGCACGAGACTCTGCAACGTCTGCCATTTCGTAGCACCCACGCCGAGTCCCGCCTCGCGTATCGATGGCGGCACAGCTTTGATCGCTTCCTGTGACGAGATGATCACGATCGGCAGGATCAACAATGCCAGCGTCGCCGCTCCCGCTACCACGCTACGGCCTAGCGACATGGCCCGCACGAACACCGCTAGTCCCAGTACCCCGTAAACGATCGACGGCACGCCCGCCAGGTTGGCGATGTTCGTCTGGATCACGTTCGTCAGCCAGTTCCGCGGCGCGTACTCCTCGAGGTAGATCGCCGTGCCCACACCGAGCGGGAACGAGAACAGACCGGTTAAGGCGACGACCCAGATCGTGCCGTAGAGTGCCGACTTGATACCCGCTCGCTCCGGGAAACGCGACGGGAAACTGTTAAGGAAGTCCACCGAGAGGCGCCCCATCCCCTGGCGCATGATGTCGATGAGCAGGATCGCCAGCAGCACCACGGCCACGGCTGTAGCGGCAAAGCACACCCAGAGAAAGATCTCGCCTTTGAGTTTCCGGCGACCGGGCCGAAGGTCGAACTCCACGCTGCCCGACCTCACGTCTACTGCCCCATTCACTCGTACACCTCTCGGTAGCGACCCAGGACGAATCGGCTGACGATATTCATCGCCAGCGTGATGCCGAACAGCAACAGACCGACTGCGAAGATCGTGTTGTACTCGATCGTCCCGAACGGTGTATCGCCCAGGCTGACCTGGACGATGTAGGCGGTCATCGTTTGAATGCTCTCGAACGGGTTGAGCGTCATCTTCGGCGTCGCACCGGCCGCTAGCGTGACCGCCATCGTTTCGCCGATCGCCCGCGAGATCGCCAGGATGAACGATGCGACGATGCCCGACAGCGCCGCCGGCACCACCACCCGTGTCACCGTCTCGAATCTCGTCGCCCCAAGGCCGTAGGATGCCTCGCGCAAATGTCGGGGCACCGCATGCAGCGCGTCTTCCGACAGTGACGCCACCATCGGGATGATCATGACACCCACGACGATAGACGCGCTCGCCGCGTTGAACACGCCGGTCGCCGGGACGATCTCACGGATGATCGGCGTGATGAACGTCAGGGCGAAATAGCCGTAGACTACCGTCGGGATGCCCGCGAGAACTTCGAGCACCGGCTTCAGGACCTTGCGCGCCCGCTCCGGTGCGTACTCTGCAAGGTAGATCGCACTCGCTAGCCCGACTGGCAACGCGACGAGTGACGCACCCACCGCCACCAGCACAGACCCGGCGACTAGTGGCAAGACACCGAAGTGCCGCGGAATGAACTGCGGCGTCCAGGTCGTTCCCGTCAAAAACTCCCACGGCGACACCTCGGCGAAAAAACCCAGCGACTCCCAGACGAGGACGGCTACGATCCCGACCGTGGTCAGGATCGAGACGGCGCCGCACGCGAACAACACGCCGCGAATCCCACGCTCGCGCCAGACGCGTGCTCGCGACATGGCCAACGTATGCCGGCTGCCCGCCGGGCCCGGGTCCGCCGAGGCTGTCGCCGTCAATGCGTCGGACAAGTCCGCCTCACTCAATCTCGCTCAGCGCCCACTCGTACTGCTCCGGTTGGAGCGGCACGTAACCGACATCGGAAGCCAGCCGTCCTACGTTAGCGAAGTAGTATTGCATGAACGTGATGATCTCGGCACGCTCCAGCGCTGGACGATCCACGTACAAGTAGAGCGGTCGCGTTAGTGGGCTGTAAGTGCCGCTGCGAACGGTCTCCGAATCGGGAAGCACACAGCCCGCACCGTTGTCGATCGCAACCAGTTTGAGTGCGTCGGCGTTCTCCACGTAGTAAGCGTGACCGAAGTAACCGAGGGAACCGCGATCGCCAGAGATACCGTAGACCAGGACGTTGTCGTCCTCGCTGGCCATGTAATCAGGGCGACTCGCGTCCTCTTCGCCGACGATCTTCTCGGTGAAGTAATCGAACGAGCCCGAATCGATGCCCGGCCCGTAAAGCACGAGCTCGACATCGGGCCAGCCGTCACGCACGTCGTTCCACGAATCGACCGAGCTAACCGGCTGCCAGATCCGCCGCAGCTCATCCACCGTCAGACAGTCGGCCCAATCGTTCGCCGGGTTCACCATGATCGAGAGGCCGTCCAGCGCGATGGGAAACTCGATGGGATCGACGCCGTTCGCGCGACAGCGGTTCACCTCGCTCGGCTTGATCGCTCGCGACGCGTCGGCGATCTCCGCCTCGCTGCCGCAGAATTTCTTGAAGCCGCCGCCGGTGCCCGATACCCCCACCGCCACTCGCACACGCGGGTATGCGGCCTGAAACTCCTCGACGATCGCCTCGGTGATCGGGTAGACCGTGCTCGAGCCATCTATGTGGATGCGGCCCGCGAGCTCGGCCTCCGAGCCCCTGTCCCCACAACCGGCCAGCCCGGCGAAAAGTGGAAGCGCTATTAGGAGCCGAATCGGAGCCGCTGCCGCCAAGCGCCTCGTCTTCGTGCCAGGCCTTCCCGATCGTAGCCTCATACCCATTGATATTAGCCCCACCACAACAAGGGTGTGTAACCGATTTGTAACAATCCGGTATCAGCGACCGATCATAGGCTGGGGCCCAACGCACATCAAGCGCCGGTTCGCGTCACGCTGGCAGCCGCGCCCCGGCCTCACTACCATTCCTCCGAGGCGGGGACAACATACCTATGACCCTTGTAACCGCGTGAGGCACATGATGAGAGCGAAGGTCACACTGGTTGCCGCCCTTTCCCTGGCGCTCTTCGGCGGCGAACTCGAGGCCCAGAATGGCTACAAGATCTACATCTCAGTCGACATGGAGGGGGTGGTCGGCGTGGTCACGGGCGACCACCTCGGTCCGTCGGGCTTCGAGTATGGCAGGGCCCGCGAGTGGATGACGGACGAAGTGCTCGCCGCCATCGAAGGCGCCCGCGCCGCCGGCGCCACGGAGTTCGTGATCAGCGACTCCCACGGCAACGGGGAGAACCTACTGCTCGACAGGCTGCCCGAGGATGTGACGCTGATTCGATCGTGGCCGCGCCCGCTCATGATGATGGAAGGGATCGACGAGACCTTCGACGCGGCGATCTTTATCGGTTACCACTCCAGCACGAACAACCCGGCGGGCGTCCGCGCCCACACGATGTCGAGTGGGCGACTCGCGGGCGTATATCTGAACGGTGTCGCAGTACCTGAAGCCGGGATCAACGCCGCCATCGCCGGCCACTTCGGCGTACCGGTCATTATGGTTTCGGGCGATGATGCCATCGCCGATGAGATCCGCGCACTGCTCGGAGATATCGAGGCCGCCGTTGTTAAGTGGGCGATAAGCTATCATTCGGCCAGAACCCTGATGCCCACGGCCGCCTACGACCTCATCCGCCAGAAGGTCAAGACGGCGATCGAGCGTATCGACGACTTCGAGCCCTACGTCCTCGAGCGACCCGTCACGTTCGATGTCACATTCAAGAACTACAGGCCGTCCGAGGTACTTGCCTATTTGCCCATCGTCGAGCGCACCGATTCCCACAGCATCCGCTTCGTCGGGAAGGACATGATCGAGGTGTCCAGGTTCCTCGAGTTCCTGCTGAGCTATGACGGCTCGCTGGCACCGTGACGCCGACCCCGGTGCGTTGATCCTGCCGCCCCAACAACGCATCTTGTTGCATCCGCGCCCGGGGGCGGGCTGCGGGCTGACTGACCGTACAGGTGCTATGGAGGTCGCTACTGGGACGCGCTGAAGGGCTGCTCCGCCAAATACACCGGCGCTTTGTCTGGCAGGCACTGCTGGCCTACTTGGTGTTTGCCCGTATTGCCTACGAGGTGGTCTCTGCGCTGCTGGAGCGCAAGGGCGCCCTCCCCCATTCCTTCACCGTCGGTGCAATAATCCTTCTGATCGTCGGCCTACCCATCGTCGTTATCACGGCGTACGTGCAGCACGGGATCCCGAGCATGGGGCGTTCAGATCCCACCCTGCAGGTCGAGGCGGAGGGCGATGTTTTGAGTGTTAAGCCGCCCCCATCGCCCAAGGGCGTTCGCAAGATTTTCACCTGGCGGAACGCGATACTCGGTGGCGTAGCGGCGTTCACCCTCTGGGCCCTCGTCGCCGCCGGCTGGCTCATGCTCGCCGGCAATCTCCTCGACAAAATGAACGAGCGTGAGAAGCAGGAGGCCGTCCAGGCAGACGGGAACTAGCTTGTGCCGGCCGCGCCGTTGCCCCAATTTCCGGGCCATCCCCGCCGCAATTTCTCGACCTAGAGGTGACACGAACGGACGATGCTTCTCACCTTTCTCCTGCTCCTGATCTCAGCCCAAGCAACTCCATCGCCTCAAGCTCCCGTGACCATCGAGGAGTACCTGGGGGTGCAGCGGCTCAGCGCCGTGCAGGTCGCGCCGCAAGGTGGGGCGGTAGCCTTCGCCGTGGCCGGCACCGCTCTGCAGGAAAACGAATATCGGACCGAGCTCTACGTCTGGCGACCCGCCAGCGGGGCGCGCCCCGCGGCCCCGAGCTTCACGGACGTCCGGGCACCGCGCTGGTCCTACGACGGCGACTGGCTCGCCTTCCTCAGCCGCGGGCCCAATGCCGAGTCGGCAGCGCAGATCTGGTTGTTGCCGTTGTTCTCCGGCGAGCCGGCCTTTCAGCTGAGCAACCTGCCGGGCGGAGTCCTCGAGTACTCCTGGGCACCGGATGGATCGATTTACGCGCTCACCGTTAGCGCGGAGACCAGCGCCCGCGAGATCTGGCAGGTCCTGGTACCGGGTGGAACGGCAGAACGGATCTGGGGTGGTGACCCCGGCGTCCGCGAGCTCGCCGTGAGCCCCGATGGCCAGGCGATCGTCTACAGCACGAACAGCAGCGGCAGCGCCGAGGATTACCTGAATTACGACCTCAGGATCCTCGAGATTGAAGCGCGAGACACGCGCCGACTCACCAGTCGACCCGGCCCCGAGGTCGCGCCCCTCTGGTCGCCCGACGGCCGCACCATCGTATTCCAGGCCCCGCAGAACCCCAGGTTCATCCACTCGCAGACGGAGCTCCTCAGCGTGCCGGCAGGTGGTGGAACGCCACAGGTCCTCACCGATTCGTTCGATCGCTCGGTCATCGAACACTGCTGGCCACGCGACGGCGATCTGCTATTCACAGCAGCGCTGGGCACCAGCACGCATCTATTCGCCGTGCGTGAGAGCGGCGCTGTAGAGGCCATCACGCGCGGCGACTTCAACGTCCGCGCCGTGGACGCCACCGCAGGCGGCGAAACGGTCTACGCCGTGCGCGAGTCGACCACCGAGGCCGACGAGCTGTGGCGCGCCGTCGAAGGTGGGCTCGAGCGACTCACCGACCTGAACGCCGGCACGAGCAACTGGGTCCCCGGCCGCCAGCAGGTCATCCAGTGGCAGGCACCCGATGGGCTTAACCTCGAGGGGCTGCTTGTTTATCCCGCCGACTTCCAGGAGGGCCGACGGTACCCGCTGCTGGTGCACGTGCACGGCGGCCGGGGTAGCCGGGTCCGCGACGTACTCGTCGGTCCCGGTCGCCACCAGCTCTTCGCCGCCCAGGGCTACGCCGTGCTTTTGCCCAACCCGCGCGGCAGCAGCGGCTACGGCGCGGACTTCGCCACGGCCAGGCGGATCGATCTCGCCGGCGGTGATGTCGTCGACCTGATGGCCGGTGTCGACGCCGTCATCGAGATGGGGATCGCCGACGCCCGCCGCCTCGCCATCTACGGCAGCGGCTACGGCGCCGAGATGGCGACCTGGACGCTGACTCGCACACCCAGGTTCGCCGCCGCCGTCGCCGTCTTCGACGCTTCCGAGTCGCCGGCTCGGACCACCGCCGGCGCCGCGGCGGCGCCAGAGCGTTCGGCTACCGCGTACGCCGCTAACATCCACACGCCGCTGCTGATCATCGATGGCCCCGACGATTTCGAGACGCTCGTCCCTCGCTCCCAGCCCCGCCAGCTGTATCGAGCGCTGAGCGACATCGAACGACAGGTCGAGTACTTCGAGCTCTCGGCCGCCGACGAGATCGCAGGCACACCGCGGCAACAGAGCGACCTCTTCTTCCGTCAGCTCCGCTGGTTCAATAGGCATCTGAAGCTCGGCGGAGCCGACCTGTTCGAGTTCTACCTCGTCGGCGAGTGGGCGCCCGGCCCCAGCGGCTGGGAGCTGCAAGTCGAGAGCGCCACCCCGCGAACCGATTACACCGGCATGAGGCCCGAGAGCGGCCGCTATCTCGAGGTCGCCCTCACCTTGCGGCCAGCAGACTCCGCCGTGAGGAACCGCACGGCACGCGGCCTCTCTCTCGACCCGGCGACGGGCTTGAGCCTGCTTCTGCCCGACGGTACGTTGCGGCGGCTCACGGGCACCGCGACCGAAGTGCTCGGCAGGGAGACGCTGATCCTCGGGATGCCCGGACCTTTCAGCATCCCGACCTCGCAAGTGCACGGGGCCACCTCACTGGCCTACCGGCTGGCGTTCGAGATTCCTCACGGCGCCGGCGAGTACCGGCTGCTGGTAGAAGGATTCGGGCCCGTCCGCATCTGGGTACCGGCAGCCAACTAGAGAAGACGAGAGACCGACCATGAACCGACGCCGATTCACGTTGCTGATCAGCGCCCTCATTCTCATAGTGGCACTCGCCCTCACAGGGAGCTTCCCGCAATACGGCGAGCACTTCGGCTTCTGGTCCGTGCTGCCGCCCGCCGTCGCTATAATCCTCGCCTTCGCCACCCGCGAGGTCGTGAGCTCGCTCTTCATCGGTATCGCGCTAGGCGGCGTCATAAGCGGCAAGATCAACATCGTCCAGCACTATCTCATCCCCTCCATCGGTAGCGAGAGCTACGCGCTCATCCTGCTCGTCTACCTCTGGGCGCTGGGCGGACTCATCGGGCTCTGGACACGGACGGGCGGCGCACAGACGTTCGCCGAGTCGGCGGGCCGCCTGATCGTGGTCGGACCCCGCTCCGCGAAGTTCTTCGCCTGGCTGATGGGGATCATTTTCCACCAGGGCGGCACGATCAGCACCGTGCTGACCGGAACGACTGTGCGGCCGGTGACCGACAAGCATCGCGTGTCGCACGAGGAGACTTCGTACATCGTCGACTCGACGGCCTCGCCGGCTGCCACGCTCATCCCCTTCAACGTCTGGCCGATCTACGTCGCCGGGCTCGTCGTTGGAACGGTCCCCTTCATCGCCACGACCTCCCAGGGCATAGCGTTTTTCTTCAAAGCATTGCCGTTCAACTTCTACGCCTGGTTCGCGATCCTCTTCACGCTCCTCTTCTCACTCGAGCTCATGCCGTTCATGCCCGGCCGCCTCTGGGCCGATGTGCCGCTGGTCGTCGGCCGCAAGATGTCGAGAGCGATCCTGCGCGCCCGCGAGACCGGACAACTCAATCGGCCGGGAGCTGATCCGCTCACCTCCGAAGAATTGACCGTCATCAAGATGGCCGAAGGCTACAAGAGCGGGCTGATCGACTTCCTCGGACCGATGGGCACGCTGCTGGGCGTCGCCATCATCCCGTACGTCTACACGTTCTTCATCCTCGGGTCCGATGACCCCACCCTGCTGATCGGCGAAGCGTTCCTGCTCGCCGTTTTGGCCGGCGCCGCCATCGCAATAGTCAAAGGGATGACCTTGAAGACGGTGATCGGCGCGATCATCGACGGTTGCAAGGGCGTCACCATCGGTGCGATCATCCTGGCGCTCGCCGTCACCCTGAAGAGCGTCGCCGAATCGGTAGGAACCGCCGCCTACATCATCGAGGTGACGTCCGCGTTCCTCACCCCGGCCATCGTGCCGGCGCTCTTCCTACTGCTCTGCATGGTCATCGCCTTCTCCACCGGCACCTCCTGGGGCACCTACGCGGTCGTCTTCCCCGTCGCCCTGCCCCTCGCCTACTCGGTCAGCCAGGACCCCTTCTTCCTGACGCTCTCCTTCGGCGCGGTGGTCGGCGGCAGTGTCTTCGGCGACCAGTGCTCGCCGATCTCCGACACGACGATCCTCTCATCGCTCGCTACGGGCTCCGACCTGATGGACCACGTCTACACTCAGATACCACTGGCGCTCACCGCCGCCGGGCTGGGCGCGGTGCTCTACACGCTGCTCGCCGTGATCTTCGTGTAGCGTTCAGAAGGACGACTTGCCCGTTACAACGAAAGAGCGCACGCCTGATAAGCGTGAGGTCGGTGGTGGAGGCTCACACCACGCGCGGAACGCGCCTGGCGGCGCCTTCAACGCGAATCCTGTCAGGCGCATCGAGTGAAGTAGAAGGCCCTGTCGTTGTACTGACGACAGGGCCTATCTCATGCCTTCACGTCGCACTATCAGGTCGCCGCTCTATGGCTTTCCCGGGCAATAGCCGTCGAACCGGTCCATCTTGGTGTTGCCGTCGGCATCGATATGGAGGCGGTACCGAAAGCGCAGATGCAGGTTCTCGCCGTCCTGATTTCTGTACCACTCGTTCGCCTGCCAGTGATGGACCTGGAACTCGCCCGGCGTCCTGATCACTTGCGCGCCGGTGTCCTCCCCTCGGTAGATCAACCACTCGTCGCCCGATGCCTGGCCCAGGAAGTACAGAGTGGCCGAAGAGTAGTCAACCTTCCAGTGCCAGGTCTCGTTACCGGAGGGGGTTGTCGTGGAGTGCCAGTAGACGTCCCAAGAGCCGAACCAGAGCACGGACTCACCGGCTCCATCGTAGGCGCACTCGACGTAGTCGGGAAAGCCCTCGTCCGGCATGGACTCCGTTGTCATCCACTCGTTGTGCGTCACCCCCAGCGCTGGAACGACCGCTTCGTCGAAGCCGGGCTCGGCAGGCTGCTCACTGCACGCGGCCAGCGTCGCAGCTAGCGCCAGACAAGGAAATATTCGGAGCCAACGCATAGTCATACCTCCTTGCGTCTGTTCTGGGCCGGTTATGACCCGCCCGTTGCTGCTGGAAAGCGTCAGCCCCATTATAGGATTGCCGGATCAACCCGTAGTCCGACGGCGGTCAACCTCCGTCAACCGATGTTCACTCTCCGACTCTTCGGCGGTGCAATCCTCGAGGGCGAGCACGGAGTCGTTCGCGGACAGGCGACCCAGTCTCGACGCCTAGCACTCCTTGCCCTCATCGCCACAGCACCGAACGGCCGCCTGAGTCGTGACAAGCTAATCGCCTACCTCTGGCCCGACTGTGACGTCGAACAGGGGCGCCACCGGCTCAACGAGTCGCTCTACGTGCTCAGGAAGGCTTTGGGGACGGATGCAATTCTCTCGGAGGGGGATGCGGTTCGCCTCAACGTAGACCAGGTATCGAGCGACGTGCTGGAGTTCAGCCAAGCGCTGAAACGCCAAGATCTCGAGCGCGCAGTGTCTCTCTACGCAGGCCCGTTTCTCGATGGGTTCTTCCTGAAGGGTGCGCCGGAGTTCGAGAGCTGGGTTGAATCCGAGCGCCGCCATCTGGCCGACCGTTATCAGGAAGCACTCGAGTCACTGGCCGAAAGTGCTGAAGCGACTGAGGATCTTGCCGAAGCAGTTCGCCAGTGGAAGCGTTTAGCCGCGCACGATCCCTTCAACTCGCGGTTCGCCCTCAGTCTGATGCGGGCCATGGCGGCCGTAGGCGACCCAGCTAACGCAATCCGGCACGCCGAGGAACACATGCGTCTTGTGGAGCGGGATCTTGGCGTCCAGCCTCGTGACGATTTGCTGACTTTGGTGGAGCAGATCAGACGACAGTCGCTGCCGCCTGAACCGACCTCGGATGGTCTTCACCCGACTGACGTGGCCATTGGTGAACCGCTGTTAGAGGCGGCTCCAGCGTGTCAAGCGCGGGCAGTTCGGGGAAGAGTGGTACAACGACCGTGGATCTTCACGTGGCGCTCCGCTCAGGTCGCCCTCCTCGCTGCGGTGGTCATTTCGGCGATAATCGTCGCCGTTTGGCAGAGCGTCCCCAGAGGAGCGCGGCAAACGACTCCTGCCAGCGCCGCTGTCGATCCAGCCAATCGAATCGCCGTCCTTCCGTTCGAGTACAGCGGCGACGAGGAGTCGGCGTATCTGGGCTCGGGTCTGGCGATGTTACTCAGCACGGCCATCGACGGCGCTGGCGAGCTGACAGCGGTGGATCCCTTCGCGTTGGTCAAGTACGTGGAGCGCGAGTACGCCGAACTCGACCCCCAACAGGGCGAAGAGATCGCCCGGCGTTTCGGTGCCGGCCTGTTCATTCTGGGCAGCATTCTGGAAGCCGGCGGCAGCTACCGGGCCAGCGCGACACTGTACGACTTGCGGCGCGGCCGGCTGGCGGACGCGGAGGTGGCGGTGGGTGACGAGGCCAGGGTCCTCTACGAGCTGGTCCCTAAGCTGGCGCGGCGGCTTCTGATCGAGCGATACGCAGGCGCAGCGAATCGGTTGGCACGTGTCGGCATCGCCACAACGCAGTCGTTAGACGCGTTGAAGGTCTATCTGCAGGGTGAGGCATACGCCCGTGCCGGGGTGTACGACTCGGCTTACGTCGCGTACCGGCGCGCTGTCGAGTTAGACACGACCTTCGCCCTTGCTTACTACCGATCGGCCACGAACGTCTGGGGCGGCGGTGGACAGTGGAATGAAGAAGCCTTGGAGAACGCCCGACGCTTCAGCGCGGGACTCTCCGAGCGCGATAGCCTGCTCATCGACGCGGTGCACGCCTGGAGAGTGCGGGACAACTGGGAGGAGGCCGAGCATCTCTACGGGCGGGTAGTGAGCCGGTACCCTGACGAGCTCGACGCTTGGGGCCGGCTGGGTGACCTGCTTTACTTCCGCGGCCACAAACGGGGTCGACCGGTCACCGAGTTGCGAAGGGTCGCGGAGAAGGCCTTGGCCCTGGATCCGTTCGACTTCTTAGGCAACGATCAGTTGGCCGCTGTCGCGGCGTTCGAGGGCGACTTTGAAACGGCTGCCGCCACTCGCGAGCGTATGCTTGAGATTCACCCTCAGGGCACCTGGTCTCTGCAGTTCCGAACGATGCTCGGTTCTCTGCGCGGCGACGCGGATGGGCTGGACAGAGCCCTCGAGGCCCTGAGAGCTGCCCCGAATGTCATCATTTGGGCGACTGGCGAGTGGCTGTTCCAGCAGGCTGAGGACCTGGATGCGGCGCGACGGGTTTACGAGATCCTGACGGAGCTGGACAGGCCCAGCGATTGGAGAGCTACTGGCTACTCATACCTCATCTGGCTGGAGTTGGCACGCGGCCGCTGGCAGGCTGCCCAGCGTGAGATCGCCGCCCTGCGCACCCTACGACCGAACAGGCCGCTGTGGGCGGCGTGGCTTCACCCGGCCGCTCCTGTGACGACCGAAGAACTGATTCAGCTCCGCGACAGCATCGCGCGCTGGCATCCCGACAGCTTTGCGGATACGGTGGTCCGCTCTTTCTACCTCGGTCGGGTCCATAACCGACTGGGCGAACCGGAGCTGGCCGAGGCCGTGGCCGTCGAGATGGAAGCCACGGCTGCCAGTCGCGACCTGGACGCGGGCCAAAAGACCGTCGCCGGCAACGTCGCCCTGACGCTGCGTGCCCAGGCGGCCCGGGCCCGCAGACAACCGGAAGAGGCGCTGAGCTACCTGTCGCAGATCGAAGCGAGAGAGGCGTGGTTCGATCGAGAGGCAATGCACGCTTTCGAGCGCTGGCTGCGGGCCGAAGTGCTCTACAGCCTCGGCCGCTATCACGAGGCTCGCGACTGGTACGAGGGCTTCGGCATAATCGATGCCTACGATCACACACTCCTGGCACCGGCACGATTGCGCTTGGGCAACATCTACGAGCGGCTGGACGACCCGGAGAAAGCGGCCAGCCACTACAACCGCTTCCTCCAGCGCTGGAAGGACTGCGACCCAGAACTCAGGCCCCAGGTCGAGGCGGCCAAGCGGGTCTTGGAGCGATTGGCTACTGAGCGGGCTGGCGGCTAGGGTCCGTGCGGCCCGGCATCTCAGCCCTCCGGTTGAAGAGTCTTATCGGAATAGAAAACTGCTTCAGCCGGCAAAGTGTGGAGCAGTCCCCAACTTGCTGTCTTTGTGCGAGTTTGTGCCTATGAGTCCGGGGCTTGGCAGACAATCATAATCCGGGGGTTCTGGGTCGAAGAAGAGGAAGGCGGCATGGTAAAGGTCATGCAGCGGGCGTCTGAAGCAGTCGCTACCGATGGTGTCGTTTGCAGTGTCGATCGATCACGGCAAATCACGACATTTCGGCGGCCAAATCACGGCAAAATCGCGCAGTCTGTCCTGAAATCACGGCAAGATGTCGGGATTTGGGGGGAATACGTCACGCCTGATAAGCGTGAGGTCGGTGGTAGAGTCTCACACCGCGCCTGGCGGCGCGGTTGAGACTCAACACCGCCTCCACTGGCGGCAGCACCGGCTACCCGCACTACGCCGCCTACAACGCAGTAAAGGCGGCGCTATCGCGCTTACCCAGTCGTTGGCTCTCGAACTCGCCCCGTCGTCCGGGGGGGAACGCCGTATCTCCCGGATACGTGCTGACGCCGATGCAGCGCTCCGACTACAGTGATGCTATGCTTGATGCTGTCAATCGCAAGATTCCCTTCGGCCGGCACGCCCGGGCCGAGGAGATCGCTGCGCTGTTCGCCTTTCTGGCCCTGGAAGACGCCGGCTTCGCGAGCCGCCACGTCTACGTGATGGACGGCGCGGAAACTACTGGTGGCCTGTGCAGCCACTGAACCCACGAGTAGAGGATTCCGAGCCGACGCGCAGCGCGTCGGGCGACACGAAACCACCGCAGGAGGATCATCCTGATGAAACTGGACGGCAAGGTTGCGCTGATCACTGGCGGAAACTCAGGCATAGGTAGCGCCACCGCCGCCCTACTCGCCAAAGAGGGGGCAGCCGTCGTGATCACCGGACGCAACCAGGAGCGCGGCGAGCAGGTCGCGCAGGCCATCAACGATGCTGGTGGTAAGGCGATGTTCATCCGCACCGACGTGCGTGTCGCGAACGAGTGCCGGCAGGCCGTCGAGCAGACGCTGGAGCGGTTCGGTCGAATCGATGTGCTGTTCAACAACGCCGGGGTTTTCCATCCGAAGACGGTGCCGGAATGCACGGAGCAGGAGTGGGACGAGACCATCGACTCCAGCCTGAAGGGCGCCTTCCTGATGTCGAAGTATGCCCTCCCCTCGATGATCGAGCGCGGCAGCGGATCGATCATCCACAACAGCTCGGGCTGGGGGATCCTTGGCGGCGACCGGGCGGCGGCATACTGCGCCGCCAAAGGCGGCCTCGTCGTCATGGCCAAGGCCATGGCGATCGATCACGGCCCCGACGGGATCCGCGTCAACTGCGTCTGCCCTGGCGATACAGAGACGCCGATGCTAACCGACGATGCCAACAAGCGCGGCATGGAGTGGGAGGACTACGTCGCCGCCGGATCGGATCGCCCGCTCGGCCGGATCGGCACCGCCGAGGAGATCGCTCGTGCGGTCCTCTTTCTGGCCTCCGACGACTCCTCTTATGTAACCGGCGAGGCACTGGTCGTGGATGGCGGCGGTATCGCCGGCTAGTAGTAGACGGCCGCCTTCGGTAGCCTTTGACACACGCCTAGATAAAGGGGTCGAATAAGGGGCTCCCAGCCGTCGCTCCACGTGGTGTCGATTGTGGTGTCGATTCAGACTCCCTGATAAACCCAGCCGCTCTTCTGTTATTCTTGTTTGATCGACACTATCGGCGTACCGTGGGGAGGAATCGGAAAGTGCGCCGCCTAGCAACAGTCGATGAAGGAAGCAGCATCCATCTGGTCGAAGCTAGGGCGCCCGCGGGAGGCGAAGCATGAAGCGAAGCGATCGGGAGTTGGGGATGGACCGCGCCATAACGCGGCGCGATTTCATCAGCGGCGTGGGTGTGGCGATCACCGGCTCGGCGTTGGCGGGTCCGTGGTTGGCCTCTAGATCTGCCCAAGCCGAGAGTACTGCGGCGGGTGCATCTGGGCTGCAGGAGGAGGCCGCATACTACCCGCCGGCCGCGGCGGGGATGCGGGGCAGCCACCCCGGGTCGTACGAGGTGGCGCACGCGCTGCGCGACGGCGCGCGCTGGGACGACCTGGGGCCGGAAGCCGAGACGGGCGAGCGCTACGACCTGGTCGTGGTGGGCAGCGGCCTCAGCGGATTGGCAGCGGCGTACTTCTTCCGCAAAGAGGTCGGACCCGAGGCGCGCATCCTGGTGCTGGACAACTGCGACGACTTCGGGGGGCACGCCACGCGCAACGAGTTTCGTTCGGGGGACCGGACGTTGCTGATCAACGGGGGCACGATCAACATCGAGGACCTGAGCGCGTACGACGGGCCGTCTCAGGAAATGATCCGCGAGCTCGGCATCGACGTCGGGCGCTACGCCGAGTTCAATGATGCAGAGCTGTACCCATCGCTGGGGCTCAGACCCGGTGTCTTCTTCGACGAGGAAACGTTTGGAGTCGACCGGCTGGTGGTCGGACAGGACGAGCTCGAGCTGCACGAGTTCCTGGCCAGGACACCGCTGTCCGAGCCGGCGCGCATGGACATAGCACGGATCTTAGAGGATCGGGCGGACTATCTGCCCGGTCGATCGCTGGAGGAGAAGACGCGTGCCCTGAGGCGGATGTCATATCTCCAGTTCCTCACGGATCTCGTCAAGGTCGACGCCAGTGTGATGCCCTACTTCCAGACCTGGCGGCAGGGGTACTGGGGGATCGGCAACGACGCGCTTCCGGCAGAGATCGCCCGGGTAACCGGCTTCCCGGGCTTCCAGGGCATGGGGTTCGCCGAATCCGAGCCGAGCGAGGGGATCTTCCCCGTAATCACGCCGACCAGCGGGCAGTACTTCCGCTTCCCTGATGGCAACGCTTCGATCGCGCGTCTGCTGGTGCGGAGCATGATCCCCGCCACCGCACCGGGCAGTAGCGCGGAGGACATCGTGACGGCGCGATTCGACTACACGCAGCTCGATCGCGACGGCGCACCCGGGCGGATCCGGCTGAACAGCACGGCGGTGCGCGTGCGACACGTCGGGGACAACGAGAGCTCGAGAGAGGTGGAGGTTACGTACGTACGCTCGGGCCGGGCGCGGCGGGTGCGGGGCCGTTCCTGCGTGCTCGCCTGCTACAACGCGATGATTCCGTACATGTGTCCGGAGCTTCCTGAGGCGCAGCGCGAGGCGCTGTCGTACGCGCTGAAGGCGCCGAGGGTATACACCAGCGTGTTGATCCGCAACTGGAAGGCCTTCCAGCGATTGGGGCTCAGCGACGCGTACTGCCCTGGGAGCTATCACGACGTCGTGGGTCTGTGCGATCCGATCAGTATGGGCGAGTATCGCTGCCCGCGCACGCCGGACGAGCCGATGGTGTTGCAGCTGTACCGGACGCCGCTGGCTCCGGGGTTGCCGGCGCCAGCGCAGTGGAAGAAGGGAATGCTCGAGCTGCAGATCACGACCTTCGAGGTGTTCGAACGCAAGATCCGCGATCAGCTGGGGCGCATGCTCGGTGGCGGCGGATTCGATCCGGCCCGGGACATCGAGGCGATCACCGTCAACCGCTGGCCCCACGGCTACATCTTTTTCCAAGACCCCACCACGGACGAGGTGGCGTGGACCAGCGAGTGGCCGGTGCAAGAGCGCCCGTGGCTGCGCGCCCGCCAGCCCTTCGGCCGCATCGCCATCGCTAACTGCGACGCTGCGAACAACGCCATGGCCGAGGCCTCGTTCAGCGAGGCCCACCGCGCCATCCGCGAGGTGCTTGGGGGATAGCAGGCCCATTAAGACCCAGCGCTTGCAGATGCCTTGTTAGGCAGCGCTTGTCCGGAAGTCCTCCAGCTGCTCACGGTGGTGATGATAGTCAGCTATCAAATCGTCCACAGTACTCTTTACCGTCAGCGTCTCCCCATTGTGTCGAACCCCGAAGTCGCGATCCCATGTGTCGGGATCAACTGCCCGCAAGAATGCCGTCAATTCCTCTGTCGATGCGGTCAGGCTCTCCAGCAGCGCCGATCGATCCGTATCGGGGTAATCCCGAACCAGCGCAGCGTTCACGTTTGAGTAGTCGGGGCCAGGATCCACGTCATAAAACGGCAGCTCGCCGCGCAGGATTTGCCTGGCGCCCCTTACTATGTATCGGTTCCACCCAATCAGGTGTGCCACCATGTCCCGCGCCGTCCAGGTGGTGACCTTCCTGAGAAAGAGATGCTCATCGAGCGCCGCGACAGAACCCGCGAATGCTTCGACGCAGCGCTCAAGCTGTTCCAACTGTTCTTCTGGGGTCATAACACTTCGTGTAGCAGGGGATGCTAAGGCGCGAACGCGTATAGCATACAATTAGTTCCGTCAGGTTGGCAATCAAACCCGTCCGAGTGGGACACTGCGAAGTATGCAGCGTAAGACGGCTTCCCGGTGCCAATACGGGGAGCGCGATGGTGTCGATCGCGGTGTCGATTGATTCCGTACTCAGGTCGGAATCCGGTCAGCGATGTCGGACAAATCGCGCAATCTGCCTTGGAATTCCGATGTGGTGTCGGGATATACGGGAATTACGCCACGCCTGATAAGCGTGAAGTCGGTGGTGCCTCTATCGCCGGTCGTGGTCCACTAGAACAGCGGGGAGCCAGGGAGTACCGTCGCTCCCTCGATTCCCAGGTGATGGTCGGTTCCCCAAACGGTCTTGATCCGTCGCTTCTTGAGCCAAACCAGGCTGGACGCGTCGACGTATGTCAGCTTGTGCCCGCGGAAAGCGTCAAGCTTGCGCCACACCGCGGCCAGGTGCGCCGCGTCGGGCGTAAGAATCTCAAGGTCGGTCATACTCTCGAGCAGGGAACGAAACGTCCGTGCCGTTTCCTCTCCCAGACGATGCAGGTACCAACTGTAGACCTCGGAGATCACCAGCACAGAAGTACACCAGCGCTTGGGTGGGTGAGAGAACAGCGTTACCGACTCCTCGTGAAGGCGGTCCGAGCTCACCAGGAAGGCTATGAAGATGCCGGAATCGAGGAAGACTTCGCCCTTCACGGACGGTCTCGACCATACACTACCGCGTCCACCGTCTGGCTCGCCTCGGGTCCGGCATCTCCAGCGGTGCCCGCGAATCGCATCCAGGCATGCTCAGCGGGATGACGCGCCAGCAACTGCGACACCGCCCGACGCACCAACTCTGCCAGTGAAATGCCTTGACGGCGAGCTTCGCGCCGCGCCGCTTCGTACAGCTCCCGCTGGAACGATATCTGGGTCCTTATCATGATAACAAACTGGCATAATGTGTTATCATCTTCAAGGCCGTCGCCGCATGCGTCTTCGGGGGCTCGCCTTCTCAGTGTCACCCGCAGTGCCAGCGCCTGCTGACGCTGGCTGACCTTTATGGACGCTGAAAGGCTCGAAACGCGCGAAAACTGTCGTCCACGAGCGCTGGCGAGCGCCGGTTTCCCGCCTGGAAGGCGTGAGGTGGTGGCGACTCACACCGCCCCTGGGGGCGCGGTGTTTGGCATAAATGCGACGTACGGAGCCTTCAACGCGAGCCCACCAGGGCGGTTCAGGCAACTGATAGCCCCGATCGCAACTCGCGGCGCGGCTTTGTCATCGGCAGTCGGTTGCCGCGTCCCAGCCAGGACCACTAACTTTCTCGGTGACCTTACGTGCCTGGGCAAGCCGGCCCCATCCAGCGGAGGCAGCGACCATGGCGGCCCCGAGGACGAGCCTGGATCGAGGTACCACCTTCGCCAACCGATACGAGGTGGTGGAGCGGTTGGGCAGCGGCGGTATGGGGGAGGTCTACCGCGTGTTGGACACGGAGATCAACGAAGAGGTCGCCCTCAAGCTTCTGCGCCCCGAGATCACACTCGACCCGCAACTCGTCGAGCGATTCCGCAACGAACTGAAACTCGCCCGCCGCATCTCCCATCCGAACGTCTGCCGGGTCTATCACATCGGCGAACACCAGGGGGTCTACTACATCACCATGGAGTTCGTGCCGGGCGAGGACTTGATGAGCCTGATCCGGAGGTCGGGGCCGCTCGATCCGGCACAATTGATCTCCGTGGCCAGACAGGTGTGCGAGGGCCTGGCCGAAGCGCACCGCTTGGACGTGATCCACCGTGACCTGAAGCCACAGAATGTCCTGATCGACCGGCACGGCAAGGTGCATGTCATGGACTTCGGCATCGCGCGGCACCTCGGGTCCGCCGGCATGACCGAAACAGGCATGATCGTCGGGACGCCGGAATACATGTCGCCGGAGCAGATCGAGGAGACGGGGGTCGATGCGCAGTCGGACATCTACTCGGTGGGCGTCATCCTGTTCGAGATGGCCACCGGTCAGCCGCCGTTCCAAGGTTCGACTCCCCTCGCCGTCGCCGTGAAGCACCAGACCGCACCGGCCCCCGACCCGCGGGCGCTCAACGCTCAGATTCCCGAAGAGATCAGCCGGCTGATCTCGAGATGTCTGGAAAAGGACAAGCACGACAGATACCAGAGCACCGCAGAGCTGCTCGTCGAGCTGGATCGGCTGGAGCGTTCGGCAGCTGTCGCTGCCGGCGAGGTTCCCGCACCGCCTGACCGCGTGGCGACCTCACCTCCAGAGGAGGAGGAGGGGCCCTTGTTCGTGGCACGCGAGGCGGAGCGGGCGACGCTCCACACATTTCTAGAACAAGCGATGGCCGGGCACGGCCGAGTCGCGTTCGTGGTCGGCGAAGCGGGGAGCGGAAAGACAGCTCTGATCAACGCCTTTGCGCGCAAGGCCGAGGGGGCCCACTCAGAGCTCGTCGTGGTCTCGGGGAAGTGCGATGCCCATACCGGCACCGGTGATCCCTACATGCCCTTCCGCGAGATAATGGCTCTCTTGGCGGGTGACGTCGACGCTCTCCAGGCTGCGCGCGCGGTGGCTGAGGAGCGCGCACGCCGTCTTAAAGATGTCGTCCCATACACCGCGCGGTCGGTGCTCGAGCTCGGATCCGACCTGGTCGGCACTCTGGTATCGGGTACGGGCCTTTTCACACGCGCCTCAGCTACTGCTCCACCAGAAGCAGGGTGGATAGAGAACTTGAGGAAGCTCGTGGAGCGTAAGAGGGAGGTGCCTGCCGATTCGACGCTCCAACAGAGCAGCCTGCTGGAACAGGCCACGCGGGTACTGCAAACCGTGGCACAGGCGCGCCCGCTGCTCCTCATCGTGGATGACGTTCAGTGGGCGGACTCGGGGTCGATCAATCTGATGTTCCACCTCGGACGGCGCATCGCGGGGAGTCGCATCCTATTTGTAGGAGCATATCGGCCTAGCGAAGTGGCACTGGGGCGGGAGGGTCAGCGGCATCCCCTGGAGCCGGTGGTCAACGAGTTGCGGCGCGATTTCGGTGATCTGTTGATCGAGCTCGACCGTCCGGACGATCGGAGTTTCGTCGACGCGCTCATGGACAGCCGGCCGAATCGGATAGGTGAGGCGTTTCGTGACACCCTCTTCCGTCACACCCGAGGTCATCCGCTGTTCACGATCGAGCTGTTACGAAGCATGCAGGAGCGAGGGTGGCTGGTCGAGGACGAGTCGGGCGAGTTGGTCGAGGTCTCGGATATCGATTGGGAGACCGTGCCGGCTCGTGTCGACGCGGTGGTCGAGGAGCGCGTCGGTAGATTGGCGCATCAGCTACGCGACATCGTGAGATTGGCCAGTGTCGAGGGTGAGGAGTTCACAGCCGAGGTCGCCGCGAGAGTACAGAACTTGGATCCTCGCGAGCTGGTGCGCCTTCTGAGTAGCGAGCTCGAGAAGCGGCACCATCTCGTTCGCGCCAAGGGTATATCGAGAGTGAACGGGACGCGCCTGTCGCACTATGCGTTTCAGCATATCCTGTTTCAGAAACATCTTTATGGCGAACTGGACGATGTCGAGCGGGCGTTCCTGCATGACGCGGTCGGCACAGCACTCGAAGAGCTGTACGGCGATCGGACCGATGACATCGCCGTCCACCTTGCCAGACACTTTCGCGAAGCCGGGGTGGTGGAGAAGGCGGTCGATTACTTTCATCGGGCAGGGCAGCAGGCTGTGCGCGTATCGGCCAACGAAGAAGCCATCGCACACTTCAACAACGCCCTGATGCTGATTGACGCTCTACCACCCGGGCCGGAGCGCAGTGAGAAGGAGCTTGCCCTGCAACTCGGCCTGGCCGTGCCGCTTCAGTGGGCGCGCGGCTTCGCAGCCCCGGAATTGGCACGAGCAAGCGTCCGGGCCAGGGAGTTGTGTGAAGAGGTGCGCGACCCGAGTCAGATGTTTGCCGCGCTAGCGCAGCTCGCCCTATTCTACTCGACACGCCCGGACTATCACCTCGCCCTCGAGCTGGTCAAGCAGCTGGGCCAGTTGGCCGCCGGCTCCGACGATCCCTCTCGCACGACTTTCATTCATTTCCTACAGACCTGGCCGCTCCTCAACGTCGCCTGCTTCACTCAGGCGGTGGAGTGTGCCGAGCGGGCGATGGCTGCTCACGATCCTTCTCGCGACGCGGTCACGGCCTACACCTTCGGTTTCGAGCTAGGTGTGTTGAATCTGGCGTTCGAATCGTGGAGCCTATGGTTCCTCGGCTTTCCAGAGCGCGCTCGCCGGGAGCTGGACAGAGGCCTGGCTCTGGCCCGCGAGCTGGGCCATCCGCACACGATGGCTTTCATCCTGGTGGCCGCCTGCGAGTTGTACTGGTTCCTGCGAGACCCAGCTGCAGTGGACCGGTACACCGAGGAACTCGCGCCTCTTGCAGACGAGAAGGGGTTCATCTACTGGGAGGCGCACGCAGCTTTCTATCGGGCGGAGCGTATGGTTCGCGAGGGGCAGGTCAGGGACGGCATAGCACAGATGCACCAGGCGATCGCCGGAATGAGAGCTACCGGCACCGAGACGTGCCTGACACGTCTCTTCACGAGGATGGCGGATACCTGCAGGCGAGCGCGAGAGATCGATGAAGCCGCCGCAGCTAATCGCGCCGCTGCGGAGATCATGCAGAAGTACGACGAACGCTACATGGAAGCGGAGATCTATCGTCACCGCGGCGACCTCCTGCTCCTGAGTGGGGGAGGGCAAGCCGAGGCCGAGGCAGACTTCGAGCTGGCGATCGAGACCGCTCGACGTCAGCAGGCCAAGACCCTCGAGCTACGCGCCGTTATGAGCCTCGCGCTCCTCTGGGAAAGCCAAGGCAAGAATGCGGCGGCCCGTGAGCAACTGGAGGAGACTTACGGCCGCTTCACGGAGGGCTTCGATACTCCGGATCTGCAGGATGCCAAGACGCTGTTGGCATCGCTCTAGCTCCCGGCGCCGGGCGGGGTTAGACCGACAGCTCGACGAAGCAGACGCGCCCGTCCTTCGTCGCTTCGTACCTGTAGAACTCCAAGCGAACTCCCTCGCCCAACCCATCCTCCCGAATCTGTTCCGCGTCCTCCTCCTGCTGACGCTGGATGTCCGCGGGTGATGACCTCGGATGCCGCCGCTGGTAATCCCCGCACATCGCTGCTCTCGGGCCATCTTCAGCTGGGCCGTGGAACAACAGAACAACTCGCTCGATCCCGTGCGCCGTGATCAGAAACCTACACTCGCTACGGAACTGATCAGCGCGGGCGGTTTCGCTATCACTCTTAGCGAG
>JASFTI010000005.1:0-32120 GCA_050053635.1 Gemmatimonadales bacterium | reverse complement strand
ATGGTCGATGCACGGATGGCCGACAGCGCTCTCGTCAGCGATGTCCTCGAGCGCATCTCGGCCGAAGCGCTCCGTGCGGGAGATATCGTCCACCGCCTGAGGAACCTCGTCCAAAAGCGCGAAGCCAAACAGGTGTTGTCGGATGTCAACAAGCTGATCAAGGACCTCGAGCACTTGGCGTCGGTCGACGCCCGCATGCATGACGTCGAACTGATATTCGATCTCGCCAGCTCTTTGCCGCCGGTGCTAGTGGACGAGATCCAGATACAGCAGGTCCTCCTGAACCTCATAAGGAACGGTATCGACGCGATGGAGAACGTCGACCCGGCCGACAAGAAGCTGATTGTGCGCACGAGACAACTCGACAATAGGCTACAGATCAGCATAACCGATCACGGATGCGGTCTACCCGAAGGCGCCGAGCACAAGCTGTTCCAGCCGTTCTTCACCACGAAGACATCCGGAATGGGCATGGGACTGTCTATCAGTCGTTCCATAGTACAGTCGCATGGGGGTAATATGACATTCGAGCCTAATGCCGACCGCGGTGTCACGTTCTCGTTCACATTGCCGCTCGCCTGAGAGGCACGCCATGACGACGAGTAAGCCTACAGTCTTCGTAGTAGATGATGATCCCGGCGTACTCGATTCGCTCGCCTTTCTCCTTCAGTCAGTGGGTCTTGAAGCAGCTGCCTACACATCGGCGAACGTGTTCCTCCGCGACTACGACCCCGAGAAACCCGGTTGCCTGGTATTGGATGTACGGATGCCCGGAATGAGTGGGCTGGAGCTCCAGGAGAGGCTCGAGGCGCGCGGATCGATCCTACCCATAATCTTCTTGACCGCACATGGAGACGTGCCGATGGCCGTCAAAGCACTTAAGGCCGGTGCCGTGGATTTCGTCCAGAAGCCTTTTCGCGACCAAGAGCTCATAGACAAGATCCAATACGCCCTGGAAGAGAATGAGCGTCTGCGGAGAGACTTGGGCCGGCGGGATGAGATATCAGCTCGGATTGCGGCCTTGACACCGCGAGAGACAGAAGTCATGAACCTGGTGGTCGATGGCAAGTCGAACAAGGCCATCGCCCACAAGCTCGACCTGAGCCAGCGCACGGTCGAGATTCATCGCGCACGCGTCATGGAGAAGATGCAGGCCGGGTCAGTTGCCGAGCTGGTCAAAATGGTCATCAGGACTCGTGGCTAGAAGGACGTCGATTGCACGCTAGAGCCGGATAGGCGGATTCGCGGACGCTTCGCCGGCAGTTCCGGCCAATCAGCCTTGCCGAGTATCCCCCTACGCCACCGGTAACGTTTGTACGTAGAAACCGTTACACGAATACGGACAATTGCGAATTGTCGGATGAGCTCATCAAGGGCACTCTTGTATTCGTGGACGCGCATCGGCACGAGCACCGTCGTGCGGTAAGCGATATCAGTTTTTGGGAGAGTAAGATGCTCAGCCGAACTGACGTGCTGTCTGGAAGGCGGGTAGGCGTCGTCGGGAAGGGCGGCGCTGGCAAGAGCACCTCGGTGGTGCTCCTGGCGAGCGCACTCCGCCGACAGGGCTACACGGTCTGCGTGCTCGATGCCGATTCCACGAACCTCGGTCTCAACTCAGCCCTCGGCATATTCACCACGCCTCGCCCCCTACTCGACTACTTCGGCGGTATGGTGTTCAGTGGTGGCGCCGTGACCTGCCCGGTGGATGACCCCGCCCCTTTAAGGCGGGCGGAGATCGACCTTAAGACAATCGCCCCAGAGTACTGCCCGCGCAACGCCGATGGGATCTTTCTGCTTACAGCAGGCAAGATCGCCGACGCCGGACCAGGGGCCGGCTGTGACGGTCCGATCGGCAAGATAGTGCGGGACGTCAAGCTGCGTGTAGGTGATATCGCGCCGGTAACCCTCATCGACTTCAAGGCCGGCTTCGAGGATGCGGCCCGGGGAATCGTAACCAGCCTCGATTGGCTGGTCACGGTCGTCGATCCGACCGAGCCAGCGATCCGAATGGCTACTTCGATGAAGGCGATGGTTCACCGAATCAAAGCGGGTGAGCGACCCGCCACCACGCACCTTGGCAGCCCCGAACTCGTCGATATGGCGAACCAGATGTTCAGGGAGACGACCATCACGGACGTGCTAGCGGTCTTGAACCGCATAAGGGATCGGGAAACGCACGACTATCTCCGGGCCCAGCTGAGCCATCAAGGGATGCAGGTTATCGGGACCATTGCGGAAGACCCGGCGATCGCCATCGCCTGGCTTGTCGGTGCGCCACTCCCGGCCGGCTTGCAGGAGCGAGCCGACGATATAGTCGCAGCTTTGGAGACCGCGGAATCGGGGTATGCACAGCGACCCGAAGAACCAATCGCCCACCGCTAGGACCCCCAGCGTGAGGCACGGGCGGTTCCTCGTCAGAGCCATCGGCTACGTCGAGAACGACTCAGCCGTAGCCACGGCGCCGGAGCTCTCCCGAGCCGCCGACTCGCGGATAGTCCTCGACACCGCCCTCGGTCAGGGCCTTCGTGGTCTGAAACCCGGCAGTCAGATCCTAGTCATCTTCTGCTTCCACCGGTCGAGTGGTTACAGCCTGCTTCAGCATCCGCAAGGAGATCGCAAGCTTCCCCGTCGCGGAGTCTTTGCTCTGCGAAGCCCAGACCGACCCAATCCCATCGGCGTAAGCGTCGTGGAGTTGCTGGCCGTGGAGGGCAACGTCCTGCACGTGCGGGGGCTGGACACGATCGCCGGAACCCCGGTCCTCGATATCAGACCAGTTCCGAACTCGGTACTCGAAGCGGCTCGGCTGTTGGTAAAGGCCCAGGCCAGGATGGTGGCTCGTCTGAAATCAGGTAGGACAGAACGTACCCAGCTCGATCACGACGCCTCGCGCGCGTCACACGTCCAGCCAGAGAGGAAGACGCCCGAGACCAACTCCGCCCACCACATCAACGAGCTAGATTTGAACGCAGTTCCACCTCGACTCCGCCAGTGGTGGTAGCCTGCACGACCGCCCTCAGCGCCCGGCCACCAAACTCACACTCGATCGCCGCACAGCCGCGCTGCGCGCATACCCGAGCCCGTCATTCAGCCTCGACCGGCAGGCTCATCACCACTGTCTGCAACTTCCTCATCGTGTCCAGATAGCGCCTGAAGTACACCTGTGAGAGGCGGCGCTGCATCGCGTAGCCCATCCGCAGGTCCTCGTCCATCAGGTCGCTGAGAGCCACGGCCTCGATCTTCAACAGCTTGGAATCCTGGGTGCACTGCGCCGTGGTCGAGTAGGTCTCGATGTCGAAGCACATGCACGACCCGAACATGGTCCCGGCTGTGGCCACGTCGATCGGAACGCTGACGCCTCCCCTCCCCGGGAGTCGCAGCAGTACCTCTCCCGCCTGCACCACGTAGATGAACTCCGCCGGTTCGCCTTGGGAGTAGACGGTGTCGCCTGCCTTGTAGTGGACCACCTGTGCTGCGTTGCTGATCGAGTCGACCTGTTTCGGCGTGAGGAAGCCGAAGACGTCCTGCGATTCGAGACGCTCTTTGCCCGGCATGATTCTCCCCCTTGGCCTATATGTGCATATGCACACTAGCCCCACCACGCCCGCCTGTCAACACATCGGCCGCTGCCGCTGCTGCGGAACGTTTCTTGTATCGTCACATCAGTAGGAGGCTGTTATGGAGAAGCCGGTTCGGGCTCTCGATCCATCTGGCGAGGCGCAGTTTTTCGAGACCGTGCTGCGCTGTGTGGCGGATGGCGTCTTCACCGTCGACAAGGACTGGCGTATCAGCTCCTTCAACCGGGCAGCGGAGCGGATCACCGGCGTCTCGGCGCAGAGAGCCGTCGGCAGACGCTGCTCCGAGGTCTTCCACAGCGATCTCTGCGAGCAATTATGTCCCATCCGGGAGACTTTGGAGACGGGGTCGGAAGTCATCGACCGTCCGGCCAGAATTCTCACGAGTAAGGGAAAGCCCATCCCGATCAGCGTCAGCAGCGCCATCCTCAGGGCTGAGAACGGAACGCTGCTGGGGGCGGTGGAGACCTTCCGGGACCTTTCCACCATCGAGCAGCTGCGGAAGGAGATCCTCAGCCAGTACACCTTCGAGGACATCATCGGGAAGAGCGAGGCCTTTCAGAAGATCTTCGCCATACTTCCTGACATCGCGGCGAGCGGAAGCACGGTCTTGATCGAGGGGCCGAGCGGCTCGGGGAAAGAGCTCCTGGCTCGGGCCATCCACAACCTCAGCCCTAGGCGCAAACGGCCCTACGTGGTGGTGAACTGCGGGACCCTGCCACCGAACCTCTTCGAGTCCGAGCTCTTCGGCTACAGGCGCGGGGCTTTCACCGATGCTAAGACAGACAAGCCGGGCCTGATCACCAAGGCTGAGGGCGGGACGATCTTCCTGGACGAGATCGGCGATCTGCCCGGAGAGACGCAGATGAAACTCCTGCGGCTGCTCCAGGAACGCGAGTATCATCCTCTGGGAGGAGTAAAGATGCTTCGGGCCGATGTGCGGGTCGTCGCCGCCACCAACCGCGATCTTCCATCTCTGGTCAGTCAGGGGAAGTTCCGCGACGACCTGTACTTCCGCTTGGCCGTCGTCCGGCTGTCCATCCCACCGCTCTCCGAGCGGCGCCAGGATATCCCCTTCCTCATCGATCACTTCATCCAGCGCTTCAACGCCAGGAGAGGCACGCGGGTTCAGGGGGTAACCCCCGCCGTCATGGAGATCCTCATGCGGCATCCGCTCCCCGGCAACGTGCGCGAGCTCGAGAACATCATCGAGTACTGCTTCGTCCTCTGCCACAACGGCCTCATCGATGTGCGACACCTTCCCGATGAGCTCCAACCCCCCGAGGGCCCACTGCCGGCGGCCCAGAAGCCGGCTCCACCCACGCCACTGGAACAGAGTGAAGCCGAGGCCATCCGCCTGGCCCTCTCCCGCAATCAGGGCAACCGCGACAAGACCGCCGCAGAGCTCCACATCAGCCGCACGACCCTCTGGCGGAAGATGAAGAAGCATCGAATTGAGGCCGAGCCGTTCCAACCCGAGACCTCAGCGGAGTAACCGCCCCGATCGCATTTCACTTCTGAAACAGTGAAACGGCATCGCCGTTTCAATCCTGAAATGTTCCCCCCGACTCCCAGAAGAGTCCCTCCAACGTAAACCTCTATAAATCAAGGTTTTAGGCCACAGGGCACGCCACCGAACGGGGCCGGTCCGGCCCTTGCCCTACGGGTACCCGGCAACCTGGAGGTCGCAACGTGAAGGTCGCGATACCACGAATGGGAGAGTGGGTGGCACCCTGCTTCGAGTACTGCAGCACCATGGCCATCTTCACGGTCGCCGAGTCTGGCCAAACGGAGCAGCTGGACTTCCCCCTGCGGAGCCGGGATCCCTTCGATCGGGTGCGCCTGCTCCGCGACCAAGAGGTGAGCACGCTGATCTGCGGCGGGATCCAGGTCTTCTATGAGGACCTGGTGAGAGCCAGTGGCTTCGAGGTGATCTCGTGGGTTTCCGGTCTCGTCGAAGACCTGCTTGCGACGTACCTCGCTGGAGATCTGGTCCCGGGAGCCGAGCTCCCGGGTGAGATCGGACCGGATTTCCTCTCCATGGACCGGATGATAGGGCACTGAACGGTGGCTACCGGACAGAAGTACAGCTACAACGTTGAAGCCAAAGGGCTCGAGTCGACGGACAAGCCGCGGCGTTTTCTGCAGGCCTTCGCCGCGGTGCTGCAGCACGGCAACTACGCCGTGGCCATGGACACCTTCGCACGGCTGAGCAACAGGTGCGGCCGCTGTGCCGCCGATTGCCAGCTCTACGAGGCTACCGGCGCCCCGCAAGACATCCCCTGCCGGCGTTCCGAGCTGCTGCTGAGGGTCTATCGCCGCTACTTCACCCAGGCCGGGCTGCTACGGGCGCGCCTCTTCGGCGGCTTCACCCTGACCGACGAATACATCGATGAGATGGCGGAGGCCTACTACCGCTGCACGGCCTGTCGTCGCTGCAAGGCCACCTGTCCGATAGGTATCGACCATGCCCTGGTCACGCACCTGGCCCGCTGGGTTCTGGCCGAGGTCGACGTCATCCCCAGGGCGCTGCTGGTTTCGGTCCGTGAGCAGCTGGAGGGCGCCACGAAGAACACCTCGGCCATCCCGCTGCCGGCGCTCAAGGACACCTGCGAGTTCCTGGAGGAGGAGCTCCAGGATATATACAACGTAAAGATCGCTTTCCCCTTCGACGTCGATAGGGCCGAGTACGTCTTCTTCCCCGCGGTCTCGGACTACCTGATGGAGGCCGACACCCTGATGGGCAACGCCGCGGTCATGCATGTCACGGGCGCCTCCTGGACTATCGGCACGGGTAACTACGACGGCATCAACTACGGTCTGTTCTATTCCGACCGGATGATGGAACGGATCGTGGGCAACGTCATCGCCGAGGTTCGCCGTCTGAACGGCCGGAAGATTCTCATCGGCGAGTGTGGCCACGCCACGCGCTCCGCCTGGTATGTCCCGGCTTTCGGTGGCCCCGACGCGCCGCCGGTCGTCAACTGCATGGAGTACACCCTCCAGATGCTGGAGGCGGGGAAGATCCCGCTCAAGCAGGAGCTGATCCCCGAGCGGGTCACCTATCACGATCCCTGCAACATCGCCCGGTCGGGTCGGATCGTCGAACAGCCCCGCACGATCCTCAAGGCTATCTGCTCCGACTACGTCGAGATGACGCCGAATCGGACCGAGAACTACTGCTGCGGCGGAGGCGGCGGGACCGTATCGATCGACGAGATCCGAGCTTTCCGGACCGGGCCTCTGGGGAAACGCAAGGCGGAGCAGATCCGCGATACCGGTGCCCAGATCGTCATCTCGCCCTGCGCGAACTGCAAGAAGCAGCTGCGGGAGCTCTGTCAGGACAATGAATTGGAGGATGTCGAGGTGTTGGGGCTCCACGATCTCCTCCTCCGGGTTATCGACTTCGGGACCGCGCCCCAGGCCGACGAGGCTGCAGACTCAGAGGGTGAGGCGCCGAGCCTCTCCCGGGTTGAAACCGAGCGCTAGAGAGGCGCCAACAGCGGAAACACGATCACATGGACGCATGGCTCCACTGGGCTAAGGGCCCACTCTTCTGGACAGCGCTGACCTTCATGCTGCTCGGCCTCGCCCGACAGGTGGGGCTGACGGTCTGGGAGGCGGCCCGGGCATACCGGCGAGCCGGGGACAAGAACGTGCCCATCGGCCAGGTCGTCAGGAACACAGTGAGTTGGCTGGTCCCCCTCAAGCACCTGCCTAATCGCTGGCTCTACAGCCTCACGACCCTGCTGTTTCACGTCGGAGTCATTCTGGTGCCCATTTTCCTGGCGGGTCACATCGAGCTATGGGAAGCGGCGCTGGGCCTTTCCTGGCCGGCCCTGCCGAACTCGCTGGCCACCACCCTGACCCTGATCGTGGTGGTTGCTGCGTTAGTGGTGGTACTCGAGCGGGCGGGGTCAAGGGAGAGCAGAGACCTCAGCCGCTTCCAGGACTACGCGCTGCCCCTCTTCATCGCCGTGGTGTTCTCGTCGGGCTTCCTGGTCATGCACCCGGCCTGGAACCCATTTTCCCGCGACCCGGTCTTGCTCGTACACATCCTGAGCGGGGATCTGCTGATGGTTCTGGTGCCCGTCACCAAGATCAGTCACATGACCGTCCTTCCCCTGACCCAGCTCGTCTCCCAGCTCGCCTGGCATTTTCCCCAGGACGCCGGCAAACGGGTCGGGGTAACGCTGGGGAAAGAGAACGAGCCGATCTAATCATGTCTGCCGCGATTCTCGTCGATATCACGCGCTGCGACGGCTGCGAGGAATGCGTCCTGGCCTGCAAGGAAGAGAACGACCTGGGGCCGGATCGTCTGCGCCCGGGACAGCAGGCCGTCGATGGTCTCTCCGCCACCCGGTTCTCCACCATCCTTCGACTGCCCGACGACCACTTCGTTCGGCAGCAGTGCCGCCACTGTCTGGAGCCGGCCTGCGTCAGCGCCTGCCTCGTGGGCGCGATGCAGAAGACCCCCGAGGGTGCCGTCATCTACGATTCGGAGCTGTGCATGGGGTGCCGCTATTGCCTGGTGGCCTGCCCCTATGGGATCCCCCGCTACGAGTGGGACGCCGCGGCGCCGCTGGTTCGCAAGTGCACGCTGTGCTATCCCCGCATCCAAGAGGGAAAGGAGCCAGCCTGCGTGGAAGCCTGTCCGGAAGAGGCACTCCACTTCGGCGAGCGCGACGAGCTACTCGCTGAAGCCCATCGGCGGATCGCCGAGAGCCCGGGAACATACCTGGACCACGTGTTCGGGGAGACAGAGGTAGGTGGCACGTCCGTGCTTTACCTGGCCGATATCTCGCTGGGGTTCCTCGCCTGGACCGAGAACCTGGGAGAGGAAGATCTCCCCCGCCTCAGCTGGGCATCGCTGCAAAAGGTGCCGGGACTCGCGCTGGGGATGGCAGGTCTGATGGCGGGGATCTACTGGGTCATCAACCGGCGAATGAAGCTCGCGGCGATGGCCGCGGATGCCGACCTGACGGCGCCCTCGCCGTCGGACGCGAAACAAGAGAGCGACGACAGCGATGTCTAAGCGACTGACGACCCTGAAATCGATTCTCTGGGCCCTGGTGGGCGTGTTGGCCGCCGTCAGCGTAGTCCGCTTCACTCACGGCCTCGGCGCCGTTACCAACCTCTCCGATGCGGCTCCTTGGGGGCTGTGGATCGGGTTCGACGTCATGTCCGGTGTGGCCCTAGCGGCTGGCGGCTTCGTCCTGGCCGGGATCGTCTACATCTTCGGCCTGGAGAGGTATCGGCCGTTCGTGCGGGCCGCCATCCTCACCGCCCTGTTGGGCTATGCCGCCGTCGCCGTCGGCCTTCTGTACGACCTGGGCCTGCCCTGGCGCATCTGGCACCCGGTCATCCACTGGCAGTACCACTCGGTGCTGTTCGAGGTGGCGGCCTGCGTCATATTGTACCTGACGGTGCTGATCCTCGAGTTTCTTCCCGTCGTCCTGGAGCATCGGATCTTCCGGCACCCTCTCTTCCAGACCGTACTGAGCGCTCTCAAGCGAGTGTCGATCGTCCTGGTCATCGCCGGGATCGTCCTCTCGACGCTCCACCAATCGTCGCTGGGTTCCCTCTTCCTCATCACGCCGTACCGGCTCCATCCACTCTGGTACTCGCCTATTATCTACGTGCTGTTCTTCGTGTCAGCCGTGGGTTTGGGGCTGATGACCGTGGTTCTGGAATCTCTGTTCTCCAACCACTTCCTGGGTCACGAGCTGCACGAGCGGGAGATCAGGGGGTTGGGACTGGCGGCCTCGGTCGTCCTCTGGACCTACGTGGCGCTGCGGCTGGGGGACCTGGCCGTCCGCGGCGTCCTGGGAATGGTTCTGGACGGCTCGTGGCAGAGCTGGCTGTTCCTCTTCGAGCTGGGGGTGAGCGCTGTGGTTCCGGCTGCCCTCATGCTGCACCGGCCGATCCGGTCGCGGATCGCCGGCGTCGGCACGGCGGCGCTCATGGTGATAGGCGGGATGGTGCTGTATCGACTGGACGTTTCCGTCGTGGCGTTCGCTCGTCCCGAGGGAGTGGGCTACTTCCCCAGCTGGGAAGAGTTCGCCGTGAGCTTCGGTATCGTGGCTGGCGGCATACTCATCTTCCTGTTCTTCGTCGAGAACCTGAACGTCTTCGATGACGTAAAGGGGCATCCCGCGCCGGAGAAGCCCAGCTACGATCCGGCCACCCTCCACCCCCTGCTGCCGAAGCGCCTCGCCCTACCGAGAAGCTACTCGCTGGCCTTCTTGGCCGGCGCGGCCATCGCCCTGCCCTTCCTGCCCGTGACGGGAGTCCGACCCACCCCGGTACCGGTACAGCGGACCCGGATAGTCAATGTCCTCATCCAGGAGGGCGATGAGGGCGAGCCCCGCCACCTTACTCTGGCAACCGCGTCCGCTGAGGACACCCGGGTCCTGATGATCGACGGCGATCGGGACGGGGATCTGGTCCTCTTCGATCATGATGACCATGCGGAGCGGCTGGGTGGAGACGACTCGTGCGAGACATGTCACCACCTGTCCAAACCGCTGGACGAGAACACCCCCTGCTCCGAATGTCACCGAGACATGTACGAGAAGCGCTCCGTGTTCGACCACGACATCCACGTGGTACGACTGGAAGGAAATGACGGCTGCGTGGAGTGCCACGGCGACGGAGCCACGGTGAAAAGCTACGAGACCATCACCGAGTGCAGCGAATGTCACCAGCGCGAGATCGCGTCCCGATCTTTCGTTGAACCACCACCGGAACGCTGGGGTCAGGCCCTGGGGTACACCGAGGCCATGCACACCCTTTGCGTCGAATGCCATGAGCGGGAGGCTCTGACCAAGCCCCACCAAGTCCCCGAGAACCTGAACCGCTGCACGACCTGTCACGATGTTGATTGGCGGGAGGACGTCAGAGAGATGGCTCCCCAGCGAGATGTGGGCCCAAGCGTGGCCGAACACCCAGAGTCGTCGCCCCCGCGCCCGCGCCGACCCGTGAGGAGGCCGGGATGACCGACGAGCGCGAAGTAACCGACGAGCTGATCCAGGACTGGATCCGCTCGCACCTTTTCGAGCAGGTGCCCATCGCGATCAGCATCATCGATCGCGATTACCGAATCGTCGACGCGAATCCGCGCTTCGAGGAGATCTACGGCACCTGGGAAGACCGGCCATGTTACGAAGTGTACAAAGACCGTAACGAGCCCTGCCCGAACTGCGCCGCGGTGAAGACCTTCGGCGACGGCAAGGTCCGTGTTCGGGAGGAGGAGGGAGTGGTGGAGAACGGGCAGCGGATGGATTATCTCGTCCATATGGTTCCCGTGCGCGGCCCTTTTGGCAAGATCCGCTTCATCGTCGAGATGTCCACGGACATCTCTCAGGTTAAACGTCTGGAGAAGGAGAAACGGGAGGCGGAGCGCCTGGCCGCCGTCGGTGAGACGGTGGCAGGGATCGCGCACGGCATAAAAAACGTGCTCATGGGCCTCGAGGGCGGAATGTACGCGGTCAACTCGGGAATCGAGCTGGGTGATGACGACCGAATCGCCAGGGGGTGGGCAACCCTGGAACAAAACGTCGAGCGGATCTCCGAATTCGTAAAGGAGTTCCTCGACTTCGCCAGGGGCCGGACCACGACTGTGACACTCGTCGACCCAAACCTCCCGGCCCGGCAGGTGGTCGAGCTGTTCCGCGAGCGGGCCGCTCAGTCCGGCGTTCGTTTGGACGTCTACCTACAGCCGGAACCAGAGCCGTTGCCTCTCGATGCCGACGGTATACACACCTGCCTGGCCAATCTGGTCTCCAACGCCATCGACGCCTGCCTGGTCAGCGAGACGCGGCGCGAGTTCGTGGTGACCCTCACTTCTCGGATCGAGGACGACAAACTAGTCTACGAGGTATCCGACAACGGCCGCGGCATGGATTACGAGATCAGCAAAAAGGTTTTCTCGAAGTTCTTCACCACCAAGGCTTCCGACCGTGGAACCGGACTGGGCCTCCTGACCACCAAGCGGATCGTCAGTCAACACGGCGGACAGATCTCCTTCGAGTCCACGGAGGGTGAGGGCTCTATGTTCCGCATCGAGTTAGCCCTGGAGAATCTCCCCCAGCCGCAACCCGAGTCGGAGGCGTGAGCGATGACCATGAACGACTCCGCCAATGAAAGAGGTGATCTCATGGCCCGACCCCAGGACAAGACCGTGCTCGTCGTCGATGACGAGCCAAACGTCCGAGACTACCTGGCGCAGATTCTCCTGGACGCCGGCTTCAATGTCGTCACAGCCAAAGACGGCAGCGCTGCCATGGAGATGATCCGGCGCGACCCCCCGGATTTCATCTCTCTCGACCTGGTCATGCCCAAGAAGAGCGGCCACAAGCTCCTCTACGAGCTGCGCCGGGACAAGCAGCTCTCCAAGATCCCGGTCCTCATCGTCACCGCCCACGCTCAGGACGAGCTCGGCGCCAGCGACCTGAAGGATATCATGGACAGCCGAGTCATCTCCGGGCCGGGAGTCTATCTGGAAAAACCGGTCAAGCCCCTCGACTACGTGCGAGCCGTGCAGCGCGCCCTGGGCATCCCCGAGACTCCGGAGGACGAAGACCGGATCAGTCTCCAGGAGGAGCTCAAGAAAGTCCTGCCCGACGCGGAGCCCCACGCTCTACGCAGGGCTTTGGAGGCTCTGCAGAAGAAGCGCCGCGAGGGAGGCTGAGCCTGACCCTCGGCGAAACGAAAGGAAGAAGCACATGACTAAGAAGGTCCTCATCGTGGATGACGAGCCGGATGTCGTCAGCTACCTCGAGATGATACTACAGGACAACGGCTACGAGACCCTCGCGGCCGCGAATGGAAACGAGGCACTCGAGCTTCTACGAAGCGAAAAACCGGATCTCGTTACCCTGGACATCTCGATGCCGGAGGCCTCCGGGACCCGGTTCTACGTAGAGCTCAAGAAGGATCCCGAGCTTTCCTCGACTCCCGTGTTCATCGTCACCGCCATCACGGGCTTTGGCGGCGACAAGTACGGATACGAAAAGTTCATCAGCCAGCGGCGACTGGTTCCACCCCCCGAGGCGTTTTTCCCGAAGCCCATTGATCGGGAGGAATTCATCGCTGCGGTGAACGAGCAACTGGCTGCCTGACGCGAGATTGTCTTAGCCTCGTGTAATGCCGAGATTGGACTCGATGTCTACAGCATGCGCGAAGTGCAAGAGCTTCGTCTGTCGGGCCGGTCGCGCCGACGCTGTCCCCGAGGACTGCCCGATGAGAGGGGATTTTCCTGCCTTTGGAGATCTCTACCGTACCCCCGAACAACAGCGTCTGGCCCAGCGCTCCGCTCTGGTCGAAGCTCTCGGCTATTGCCGCTGGACCCGGCTTCGCGAGATCGCCGAGTTCGCCACGCGCATGGAGTACGAGCGCCTGGGGATCGGATATTGCCCCGACATGGCGCGCGAAGCGCTGTTGGCCGCCTTGTACTTCCGCGATCAGATGCTGGAAGCGCGGCTGCCGCCGCAGACGCTCGACTGCGATCCGCTGGGTCAGGCGCAGTTGTTCACCCATGAGGCGACGCAGCTGAACGTCATCGCTGGGATGTGCGTGGGGCATGAAGCGATCTTCATCCGCGCCTCACGGGCGCCCGTGACCTCTTTGGTGGCGCGGGACGAGCGGTTCTCCCACAACCCCGCAGCGTCACTCTACACCGCCGATAGCTACGCGCACAGCGAGCTGTATGACCGACCCAAGTCTCATGCGGCGCCGGCGCTTCGAGGTTGGGACATCGAGACGCTCACTGAAGTAGCTCGAGAATCGCTCCCCGAACTTCACGAACGGTGGTGCCGAACCAGAGAAGCGATGGAGTACGCTCGCCGCTTGGGCGCCACGCACATCGGGCTCAGCTTTTGCGTCGGCCTGCGCAGAGAAGCGCATACGCTCACCAAGGTGCTGGAGGCGAACGGGTTCCGCGTTACTTCGGTCTGCTGCAAGACAGGCGCAGTAGCCAAGGAGGAGATCGGGATCCAGGAACACCAGAAGGTGCGTCCCAGCCAACCGGAGATGATCTGTAATCCGATCGCCCAGGCCGAACTGTTAAACAGAGCGGAGGTAGAGCTCGCGTTCATCCTGGGGCAGTGCGTGGGGCACGACTCGGCTACACTCGCCCACCTCGATTCCCCTGCCATTTGCATCGTGGTAAAAGACCGGGTGCTCGCCCACAACACGGTGGCTGCTCTCTATCAGCTGGACAGCTAGACGCCCAGCTTTCCCGCCTAGTCGTAGGCCTCGCGGGTCGCTTCATCCGCCATGATCGATTCGAGCAGCGGCCCCCAAGACGCGTCGCTCCAATTGCCCAGTGCCGTGTGCATGCTGAGATATTTCTTCGGTATCGGATGACTGCCCACAACGACATCTACTCCATAACGCTTCTCAAGAAACGTCTTGAATGTCGGAATGAATGGACAGGGCGGATAGCCGACGACCATTCCGGTCGCCAGGTGAATCACCTGCGCCCCGTTCTTGACCATCTCTTCACCGACATCCTCCACGTTACCGCCCGGACACCCATCGCACGAGCTGTAGCCGACCAGTTCCAGCTCCGTATCCCCATACAGGCTGAAGGCGCCTTCCTTGTTCCTCATCGCCCGGAAACATTTTCCGCCGGCGCAGCGGCGATAGCGATCACAAATTATGATACCTATCCTGGTTTTGGCACTCATCGCTCGCTCCCCTAGTGCGAAATGCTGAACCGCCTTACGTAGAACGGTTCGCCTTGATACTCGACCTTCGCGACACTGCCGCGGCGGAGAAGCTCGTGCACGCGGTGCTGACCCGCGCCGACCTCGGCCAAGTACTGCTCCACAGCCGCCTCCCGCATCGGGTGGACCGCCAGAATCGCCAGCAGGTCCTGCGCCGGGTCGCCCGTGTGTCCGAACGGCCCCTCCTCGCCCGTCACCAGCAGTTCCACCGATGCGAGCTTGTCCGTCATGATCCGATAGGCCCGTACGACGGCCTCTTCATCCGGCGGCCGTGCTCTCGGGCTGGCTGGGGGGCGAGTGGGCACTGCAAGGTACGCCCGTCGCGGCGCTAGTTTCTCCAAGAAGGCGACGACACCCTCGACGCTCTCCACATCGTCATTCGACCCACCGACCAGCATCGTCTCGCTCAGCAGTTCGCCGCCGTAGGCACCGGCGAAGTCGAGGATGCCAGCGAGCATCGCGTCGAGCTCCAGCCGGCGGTGTGGCCGGTTCACTCGTCGCCAGACTTCGGGCGTCGTGCCGTCGACCTTCACCGATACCCGATCCGCCGCCGCCAACTCCGCCCTGACCTGCGGATCCCAAAGCAGCGATCCATTCGTGATCACCGCGAGTGGGATCCCCAAAGACTTCAGGGCGCGGATCTCGGCTCCCAGGTTGACATCCAGGGTCGGCTCGCCGTCCGGTACGAAGGTGATGTGGTCGATGACCGCACCGGCGACCTTGCACGCCTCAACCTTCCGTTGCACGGCACCCACGACATCCTCGAGTGGGTGAAAGGCGCGGCGAACCATCTCCCTCCTCGACGTCGCGCCTACCTGACAGTAGATGCAGGAATAGCTGCAGCGCTTCGGCGGGATGTTGTTGACACCGAGGCTGCGCCCCAGTCGCCTGGAGGGAACCGGCCCGAACGCGATCATGCGCTCTCTCCCAGCTGCCGCGGCTCGATTCGCGATCAGTCCTCGTGGTGATGGCGACCGCGACCGCGCCCACCGTGGCAGGCCGCCTCGGAGGTCAGACGCTCCAGACGTCCGGCGCGGAACGCCTGCAGCGCGTCCGCCGCATCGACATCGACATCCTCAGCCACCAGCACCGGTAGGCCCATGTCCCGCAGGCGGCGGAAGGCGCGTCGACCCAAACCACGACAGACTACCGCTCCAACATCATAGCCGGCGAGCGCCTGTGCAGACGCGCAGGCGCCCGGCTCGTGCTCCGCCTGGAGATTCGTCACCACCCGCACATCACCCGTCTCGCTGTCTACCAAGGTGAAATAGGGTGCACTGCCGAAGTGCGACGAGAGTCGACCCGCCAGCCCCGAATCGTTATCCGTCGGAATGCAAAGCCTCATCAGTCTCTCCCTTCTCGATCAGCAAAGCAGAGGAGTCGGTCAGTGCCCGCACCACCTTCGCGCGACCCGACTTGAGGATCCGCTGCACCGTTCCCCGCGAGATTCCCATTCGCGCTCCGGCGGCTTCCTGCTCGTAACCCTCGAGATCACAGAGCCGCAGAGCTTCTAGCTCGTCGAGATCCAGGCGGATGACCTTCAGTTCCGTCATCGGGATGCTACGCGGCTTGAACACGCGGTCGCCGTCGTAGCGGCGGCAGTTGCGTCTCTTGCGTGGTCGCGGCACTGATCCTCCTCCGTTATGTGTATATGCACAATAACCAAAATTCGCCCGCTTGTCAATCTGGGCTTTTTCGGCCTGGCCGTAGAATTCCTCTACAGTCGACCGTTGAATAGTTCGACACCTAAATATCCCGCGGCCGTGCGAAGTCGTGCCATTTTCCCCCTCCTGGCCGGCGGTGGCTGTTGAAAAAACCAACAACGAGCACTCCAATCCCCGGCCCCCGAACTCGTGCGTCGATCGCCCAAACCTTTGAAACAAAAGCAGTTAGATAGACGGCTCGCCCTGGCGCACCGGCTGGCACCCCGGTTGCTCTAAGACGACGTGCGGGGCGGGAGCGACGATCGTCCGAAACGATCGCGCCGACCCGCGGGAACTTCGCGCAGCAAACGGCAGAGAGCCGGGGAGGTCGTCATGCTATTCGCGCTTTTCGTAATCGTGGCGGTGACGCTGATCGTCGCCCACCACTTCCTCATCGTCAGGCCGAGGCAGAGAGAGGCGGCCTTGCGGGATGCCCTCAGCGGCAGGGGCGGCCCTCCTGCCGTGACTCTGACGCCGGTACCGCCAGGCGTCTTCCTGCAATCCAACTACACATGGAGCCAGATAACTCCGAGCGGTGAGCTGCTATTGGGTGTGCATCCCCTGTTGCTCAACCTCGCCGGTGCTTCCCAGGAGATCGAGGTCGTTCCAGAGGAACGGGTCGAGCGGGGAATGCCTCTCTTCCGCCTCAGGAAGAACGACCGACAGCTCACCGTCAACTCGCCGGTGACCGGGAAACTCCGCGTTGCACGGGAGCTAGTGGATGGCGAGACGGGCTGGGAAGAGATCAGCGACGGGAATCGGTGGCTCTGCCGGGTCGAGCCCGAGCACGTCGAAGACGAGATCTCGACCTGGATGAGTGGGGACCGAGCAGAGGCGTGGTCCAGCGGTCAGTACGCCGAGATTCGGGACCATCTTCTGGCTCTCGGAGCCGACACTCAGCTGGGTGCAACCCTAGTGGACGGCGGCGAGATCCGCGCCGGCGCCCTCGCACAGCTCGACCAGGCGGAGTGGGAGGCGTTCGAGGAAAGGTTCCTCCATGGATAGACGAGATTGCCTCAAGACGCTCTGTGCCGCCGCCGGGTCGGCTCTTGTAGCTGGTGACTTGCAGGCTCGAGAGGCCGGAGGGGAAGCCGCCGATTCGCAAGCGGTCGGCGTACTGGTCGACACCACCAAGTGCCTCGGCTGCCGGATGTGCGAGTGGGCCTGCGCTGAGGCCAACGGTCTGCCCGATCCGGAGAGCGATGTCGAGTTGACTCCGGAGCGGACGACATCGCCGACTCAGTGGTCAGTGATTCAACGGTACGAGACCGAGAAAGGGCCGGTCTCCGTGAAGCGGCAGTGCATGCACTGCCTGCAACCGGCCTGTGCGTCCGCCTGCCTCACCCGAGCGATGCACAAGACGCCGAACGGTCCTGTGGCCTGGGACGGCGACAAGTGCATGGGTTGCCGATTCTGCATGATCTCGTGTCCCTTCGACGTCCCCAAGTTCGAGTACGACAGCGTGAATCCGAAGATCCAGAAGTGCGTGATGTGCTGGGAGCGGCTGCAGGAGGGGGCGGAGCCGGCGTGTGTCGCGAATTGCCCGGCAGGCGCCCTGCTCTTCGGGAAACGTTCAGAGCTGCTCGAGGTGGCCAGGGAGCGAATCTACCACAACCCGGGTCGATACGTGCATCACATCTATGGTGAGCGGGAGGCTGGAGGAACGAGTTTCCTCTATCTCGCGGCGGTCCCGTTCGACCAGCTCGGTTTCCGCACCGACCTCGACGAGACCTCGTATCCCGTGCTGACGCGAGAGTTCCTTTACGCCGTACCGCTCGTTTTGACGTTACTGCCGCCGCTTCTACTGGCGCTCAACCGCGCAGCGCGTTCCAGGGAGCTGGAAATGCAAGCGGTCCAGGAGACAGAGCCGGTTGAGACGGGGAGTGAGGGCTGACGATGGAGGCGCGGAACGTGCGGCACCCGAAGGTTGGGAGCGAAATCCAGCGATTCGTCGGTTTCTTGCTGCGGGAGTTGAAGCCGCGCGGAAGAATCTTCACGCCCTTCAACGTTATCACGGGCCTGATCATGCTCACCGGCGCGGTACTGCTCACGATCCGCTTCATCTTCGGGCTCGGATCGATCACCAACCTCTCACAAGATTACCCCTGGGGTCTCTGGATCGGATTCGACGTCGTCACAGGAGTGGCGTTCGCGGGAGGGGCATACGTCATCACCTTTATGGTGTACATTTTGGGGCTGAAAAAGTATCACCCCATCGTCAGGGTGACGGTCCTCAACGGATTCCTCGCATACGTGTTCTATGCCGGCGCCCTGCTCCTCGACCTCGGTCGACCATGGAACGTCATTAATCCGATCATTGGCAACTCGTTCGGTGTGAGTTCCGTTCTGTTCCTTGTAGCGTGGCACTTCCTGCTCTACATGATCGCGGAGTTCCTCGAGTTCTCGCCGGCTGTGGCCGAGTGGCTGGGCTGGGACAGGGTGCGGAGATTCCTCATGGCCATGACGCTGGGGGCGGTGATCTTCGGGATCACGCTCTCCTGCCTGCACCAATCGGGCCTCGGTGCTCTCTACCTCATGGCCAAGAGCAAGATACATCCGCTATGGTACTCAGGATTCATCCCGATTCTCTTCCTGGTATCGAGCATCTTCGCCGGTCTGTCGATGGTCATTTTCGAGGGCACGATCACCCACAAAGTGTTCCACAGGCGAGTGGGATACGATCTGCACACCTCTAACAATGAAATCATGTTCGGGCTCGCCAAGATCTGTGTCGGGACGATGTTCGTATACCTGTTCATGCAGTTACTCGTCTTCGTGCACGAACAGCGCTGGGCTTACCTGGGCACCGGTTGGGGCAACTGGTACCTGCTGGAGATTATCGGATTCGTTGCAGCACCAACCTTCCTCTTCCTCCACGGTTTCCGTAACGCGAGGCTGGGAGTGATACGGGTCGCCGCAATCTTCACGTTGGTGGGAATCGTCTTGAACCGGCTCAACGTATCGGTCATCGCCTTCAAGTGGTACGCGGCGCAGAGATACTATCCAACCTGGATGGAGATCGTGGTTACGCTTGCCGTGATCAGTGCGGAACTCTGGGTGTTCCGCTGGGTGGTCAACCGGATGCCGGTTCTCTGCTCGGCCCAGGAGGACCGGCGGCAGAGGATAGACGTGGTGGAGGCGAAAATGGGTGTTGCCGCATGACTTTGTGGATAGATCGGTGGTAGCCATGGGTTCAACGGACATATTTGCCACAAAGGGCATTGAGTATCTGATCGTTCTCGTCTACCTGGTCCTGCTGTTGGGCTTCTGGCGGTTGCTGGCCCGACCGCGGCACTCACGGGCCGGCGCCGCTTCGCAAGCGAGCCAGGCCCGGGCGCGGGGCAGCTTCCAGGTTCAGGATGGCTTCTACTACCACCAGGGCCACGTCTGGGCGCGCCCTGAAGCCGAGAGCATCATACGAGTCGGGATGGATGACTTCGCCACGCGTCTGCTCGGAAAGCCCGGTTCGGTGCGGTTGCCAGCGGTGGGCAAACGGTTGAGGCAAGGCGAACGGGGCTGGGCGGTCGAGGTGGGCTCGCAGTCGATCCCGGTGCTGTCGCCGGTCGACGGTCAGGTGGTCGCCGTCAACACAGCTGTGCTCGATTCGCCAAACCTGCTGTCGGCCGAGCCGTACGATCGCGGCTGGCTGCTGAAGGTGCGCGTACGTAACGGACGGGCACGACTAAAGAACTTGCTCACCGGCAAACTGGCGCGGGTGTGGATGACTCAGGACGTAGCGAAGGTGCGCCAGATGCAGGCCGGCGAGCTCGGTGTTGTGATGCCCGATGGCGGAATCCCGATAGATGGTTTCGTTCACTTACTGGCACCCGACCACTGGGATCAAGTCGCGCGCGAATTCCTCTTGAGCGACGACAAGTAAGGGGCCGCGCTACACCTGCCGAGAGGCGACCATGATGACTCGCTACAACACAGGACGAGCGGATCTCCCCTGCATCTGGGTGCTGGCTGGGGTGCTCAGCTACCGGCTCTGCGATCGCAACTACGATTGCGAGAACTGCGAGCTCTACCACGCGTTGCGGGGAAACCCGCACAGAGGAGACAGCCCGGCGTCGCCCGGCACGGAGCCCGCCAGTGTGGACGCCGTCGCCCCGCAAGCCGAGAACGAAAGGTCGATTAACTCCTACATATGTCAGCTGACCAGCGGGTGCGAACTGCACCTCGACCGCCCTTACTGCCGCTGTCATTTCTGGCTGCAACGATTCTCAGGTGACCGGATCGTGCTGGGGCTCGACGCGCATCTGCTTCGCGTCCTCTACCCTGTCAAGTCCATCACGATGCCCCATGCCGGCGTCCTGCTGAAGCGCGGTGAGCACTGCGGCTGGATCACCCGTGGACGCGTCACCATACCGCTGAGCGCGCCGTTGACCGGGAAGGTGACAGGCGTTAACGAAACCCACTTCGAGAAGATAAGGGCGCGGGGCGGCCTGAATGGAGGGGATGGCTGGCTGCTCGAGCTCAGAGCACACGACGACCTCGATACCGTGCCCGGCCTCTACCGCGGCGAGCAGGCGCTGATCTGGTACCTGAACAAGGTCCAGCTGCTCAAAAGATACCTGCGGGAAGCGGCGGTCAGCGGGGCCGACGTCAGTCTGGGCGCAACGATGACCGACGGCGGAGAGCCGCACCTCGATCTCGAGCAGGTCCTGGGTCGCGAGCGTTTCGAGACACTTGTTGACGAGATGTTCCGCCTGCACATTTAGAGTGTGCTCAGAGATCCCTCGAAGCTGCAACGTACAATGGCCAAGCCGCGGCTAAAATCGCTCGCCTCGACCCTCAGTTTCAGACTCTTCCTCGTGCTGTTCATTTCGACTGTCGCCGTCTTCACGGTGTTCAGTGTCATGTGGACTCGTTACCAGCAGCACAGTCTGGAACAGATGGTTGCAGCCGACGCATCCCGCCACGGCGATATCATCGTCCAGGGCCTGTTCGAGAGCATGCTGCGGAACGAGCGCGAGCACAGCTACGCTGAGATCAACCAGGTCGGAAGCGAGCCCGGCATCGAGGTCGTTCGCGTCTACAACAAAGAAGGCGAGATCAGGATCTCGAGCGAGGGAACCGAGATCGGGCAGAGCGTGGACCTGCAGGCAGAGGCTTGCTATGTGTGCCACGCCACGGCTCAACCGCTCGATGCCGTTCCGACCGATGAGCGAGCCCGTATATACGAAGGGTCCGAAGGGTACAGGATCCTCGGCCTGATTACTTCGATCCGCAACCACGAGAGCTGCTGGGATGCCGCCTGTCATGCACACAGCGCCGACCAATCGGTTCTCGGCGTGCTCGATGTGCAGATGTCGATGGAGACGGCGGACGCAGGCCTCGCGACGGCTAGACGGCAGGCCCTCACGCTGGCGGTCATCGTCATTTTCGTCTTGATGTTGCTCACGGCGGCGATCATCTATCGATCCGTCTACTTGCCGACGCGAGAGCTACAACGCGGTACACAAGCTCTGGCGGCCGGCGATCTCGGTGTGAGGGTCGAACTCGATCGCGTTGACGAGTTCGGCGATCTGGCCGCGTCCTTCAACGATATGGCAGGCAACCTGAGAGCGGCCGATGCCGAGTTGCGCAGCTGGTCGCAGTTGCTCGAGCAGCGCGTTGAGGAGAAGACCAAAGAACTGGAAAAGATCCACCAGAACATGATGCAGGTGGAGAAGGCGGCCTCGCTGGGCAAGATGGCAGCAACCGTGGCGCACGAGCTGAACAACCCTCTTGCCGGAATCCTGACCTATGCAAAGCTCATCGGTAAGAAGTTGAATCGCTTGCTCCCTGACGGAGAGGACAGGCAGGCGATACTCGCCCATCTGGACTTGATCCGCTCGGAATCCACGCGTTGCGGAAATATCGTCCGCGACTTGCTCACCTACGCCCGGGCGGGGAATGCCGAGTTCCAGCGCGTCCACCTGCACGAGCTAGTCGAGCGGGCCGTGAAGCTGGTCGCCCACCACACCGAATTAGGTGGCATCGAGGCGAAGTCGGAGCTCCAGCTCGAGGACGACCTGGTCGTCTGGCACCCCGATCAGATCGTTCAGGCGCTCATCGCCCTGATGATCAACGCGATCGAGGCTATGCCGGAAGGCGGACACCTGACCGTAAAGACCTGGGAAGTCGAGGATGCTCCACTGCCGACGGTCGGCCTGAGCGTGAGCGATACCGGGGTTGGCATTGCGGAAGAAGCCCGGGAGAGGATCTTCGATCCGTTCTTCAGCACCAAGGACGACACCAAGGGCGTCGGGCTGGGCCTGGCGGTCGTCTACGGGATCGTTCAACGTCACGAGGGAGCGATTTCCGTGGAAACGCAACTCGAGGGCGGTACGACTTTCACCATCGAGATACCGCGGGATCCCCAGAGGGCCGCACGTGGCCTACGAGAGCGCGCGACAAAGACATGGTAGACAGATGAAGAAACGCAAGATTTTGATCGTCGATGACGAGCTTTCGGTACGAGAATCCCTCCAGGAGTGGTTCCTCGAGGACGGCTTCCAAGTCGAGACGGCCGAGGATGGAAACGCGGCGCTGAAGAAGATGGCCGCCGGACCCTTCGATATCATTGTCATCGACCTCAAGATGCCCGGCATGGACGGCATCACCCTCCAAAAACGTGTCAAGGAAATCGACGAAGAGGCGGCCGTCATCATTCTCACAGCGTACGCATCGGTGGAGACTGCTGTCGAGGCTCTCAAGGCGGGCGCTTATGACTACGTCACCAAGCCGGTAGATCCCGATGATCTGTCGAACCTGGTGCGCAACGTCCTGCGCCAGAGGGAGCTCGCCGAAGAGAATATCCGGCTCAAGGAAAAGGTCTCGGAATTGAGCCCGGCGACGCCGCTCATCGGTGAGAGCCCCGCGATGCTGCGGGTCTTCGAACTGATCCGTACCGTCGCCGAGGTAGACTCGACCGTCGTCGTAGTGGGCGAGAGCGGTACAGGGAAAGAGCTTATCGCCCGGGCGATCCATGCCCAGAGCAAGCGCCGTTTCTTCCCCATCGTAGCGGTCAACTGCGGCTCGTTGCCGGAAGGCCTGCTCGAGAGCGAGCTGTTCGGTCACGAGAAAGGCGCGTTCACCGGTGCTCAATACCGGCGGAAGGGCAAGATCGAGCTGGCCGACGGCGGCACGCTTTTCCTCGACGAGATCGGGGACGTCCCGCCGAAGATGCAGATCGATCTGCTTCGCGTTCTGGAGACGAGGTGCTTCACCCGGCTGGGCGGCAATCAGGAGGTCAAATCGGATTTCCGACTGGTATGTGCAACGAACAGGAACCTGGAGAAGCTCGTCGAGGACGGCTCGTTCCGCGAGGATCTCTACTACCGCCTCAACGTCTTCAGCATCCACGTGCCTCCGCTGCGTGAGCGACGCCAGGACATAATGCCTTTGGCACACCACTTCATCCAGAAATACGCCCGGGCCATGGGGAAGCCGGTAAGAGACATCGCGCCCGAGGCACGAGAGCTGCTACTAAACTACCGCTGGCCGGGGAACGTGCGAGAGCTGGAAAACGCCGTCGAACGCGCGATGGTGATCGGGAAGAGCGAAGTCATTATGCCTCAGGACCTACCGCTCGCGGTCGAAACGGAGGGAGAGGAGCCGCCGGACAAGTCGTTGTCGGCGGTCGAGAAGCGACACATCGAGCGCGTCCTGGCCGAGACCGATGGGAACGTCACGCAAGCGGCGAAGGTCCTCGCTATAGACCGTGGGACGCTCTATAACAAGATGAAGAGGTATGGACTTGGGCGGTAAGCGTGGCGGAGATTATCTACCTCGGGTTTCTCAACGGTTACTCACCCAGCTGGGCTGACAAGCTCGCCCGGCGAGTGGCCGAAACTCTTCCATTCCCACTCCAGCGTCTGGATGTAAACATCGATCTCGACGCCTACTACGCACCTGACCGGCGGCAATACCACGCCACTCTCATACTCGCCCACCTTTTACGACATCTACCGGACGATGATTCGAAAATCCTCTCCATTACATCTATCGATCTGTACATTCCAGTGCTGACTTTCGTGTTCGGCCAATCGCAGCTGGATGGGCCGGGCGCTGTAGTATCAACGTTCCGGTTGCACAACGAGTACTACGGGCTACCGGCCGACGACGTGCTGCTGTTCGAACGGGCGGTCAAGGAGGTCGTTCACGAGCTCGGCCACGCTTTCGGCCTGGTACACTGTCCCGACCACCGCTGCGTAATGAACTCATCCACATACGTCGAGCATGTCGATCTGAAGGAAGCCCGCTTCTGTTCCGATTGCCAGAAACTCCTAAACAACCGGGATAGATTCTAGCCCGCTGCCCTCCGGGGCGCGGTCGATTTGATCCCTACTACTCCGCACGAAGCGCAAGCAGCGGGTCGACCCTTGTCGCTCTCCAGGCCGGGAGAAGGACCGCGACGAACGATACGACGGCGGTGATCGCGGAAGCCGCGGCGAATGTCACCGGGTCCGCGGAGCCCACTCCGTAGAGGAGTCCGTCCAACAGTCGCGCCACACCGAGCCCGGCCGCCAGACCGATCGCCAACCCGAGTGCGGATATCCTGAGCCCCTGATTCACCATGAGAGCCAGGACCGTGTGCGGGCCCGCTCCAAGAGCCATTCGGATACCGATCTCGTGAGTCCGCTGTATGACGCAATAGGAGATGACACCGTAGATCCCCAGGGCAGCTAACAGGGTTCCCAGCAGTCCGAGGGTGGCAACGTACGCCGCAGTGGTCAGAGCCGGAGCTACCGCGAGCCGCACGTGCTCCTCCAGCGACCGGACGTCGTAGGTGGGTACGTGTGGATCCACAGACGCTATCGCGGCGCGGATCGCCGGGACCAGCGCACCGGGATCCGCCGCTGCACTCCGAACATGCAGGGTGACGCGAGGCTGATACCGCTGAGATAGCGGCAGGTAGAAGAACGGTCCGGCCGTTGCGAAGAGTTTCCTTTCCATTCGAGCGTCACGCGCGACGCCCACCACCTCGGCGCTGCCGTTAAGCCCCGACAGGGTCAGCCGCTTTCCGATCGCGTCGCCGTCCGGCCAGAACAGCCGGGCGGCAGATTGGCTGACGATCACAGTCGGTCCAGCGGCGTTCGCATCTCGGGTGCCGAATTCCCTTCCCTGAACCAGCGGGATCCCCATCGTCTCGAAGTAGCCGCTAGCGACCACGTTACCACTGAGCTGGCGGGGCTCTCGCACTACGTCGTCACCGTCCGCCGCAGAGACATTCATGCCAACGCGGCGCCGTCCCAGAGGAACGATCGCCGCCGCGCTCGCCGAGCTCACACCGGGAATACCCTCGATCCGCTCGATGACTTCCTCATGGAACAGGGCACCCGTTTCCTCCGTGTATCCGCTGAGATCGAGATCGACGGACAGCAACGCCACTTTCTCGGGCTGGAATCCCAACTCGATGTTCAGCTGCCCCAAAGCACTGCGGATCAGAAGCCCCCCACAGGCGAGCAGCACCAGCGATCCGGCCACCTGCCCCACTGAGAGAACCCTGCGACTCGCCGCGATGCCCGACCCGCCACCGGCCTGGGCTCTCCCCACTCTCAAACCCGACCCCACGTCCTGACGAGTCCCCTGGATCGCTGGGATCAGACTTACGAGGATACTAACCAAAAGTGTGACAGTGACGAGAAACGAGATAGACCGCACGTCCAAACCGAGCTGCAAGCCCGCCGGCAGCACGCGAGAGAACCGATGATCCGCGAACAGGCCGCCAACCCAGACGGCTGCGAGGGCCCCAAGCGCTCCGGCCGGCAGCGTAAAGACCATCGTCTCTATGAGAAACTGCCGTGCCAGGCGGGCTCGGCCGGCGCCCAGCGCCAGCCGCACGGCCATCTCGCTCCTCCGCGCCGCAGCCCGACCAACGAACATGTTCGCCACGTTCGCGCAGACGAGCAGTAGGATCAGCGCGACGATGGTGGACAACACCACGTTCAATTGGCGAAGCCTGTCGCGCTGCCCGGGCCAAAGCACCGCTTCACTTGCCGGCACGATCCTCGCCGTCCAACCCCTCTGCCCCTCCGGGTAGGTCTCGGCCAGCCCACGTGCCAGCATGGCCACCTCTGCCTCCGCCTGCTCTCGCTCTGCCCCCCTGCCGAGGCGGCCTATCACCGAGAGCCAATGCGCTCCCCTCCTCAGAAACAGATCGTCGCTCACACTCGGGATCGCCCGGCCACGCATGGACAAGGGGATCCACAGATCCGTGGAACCGGCCAGCTCCAGGCCGCGGAAGCTCTCCGGAGCGATACCCACAACGGTAAAGCTGTAACCGTTCACCGAGAGCGTGCTCCCCACCACCGCCGTGTCCGCGCCGAACCGGCTCTGCCACAGCCGATGACTAAGGACGGCGGCCGGTTGTGCATTGAGGCTTCGGCCGTCGTCCGGGAAGAAGCCGCGACCCACGACCGGCGTCACGCCCAGAACCGAGAAGTAGTTCCCGGTAACGACCTCCCCCATGATTCGCCGCGGACCACCAGGGACCGTCAGGTTGAGCGGAAGGCTCGAGTAGGCCGCAACTCCCGAGAAGGTCCGAAGTCGTTCGCTGTAGTCCAGGTAGGTGGGGTAGGAGAAAGAGCTGAAGTAGCCTTTTTCCCGTTGGAACTGGAACAGGGCCATCAACCGGTCGGGCTCACGCAGCGGCAGCCTGGGGAACAGAGTGGCGGCTGCCATATTGAACACCGCCGTGGTCACTCCTATGCCCAGGGCGAGGGTCAGCACAACGATCGCGGCGAAACCGGGGCGCCTGGCGAAGGAGCGCAGGGCGTACCGGATGTCCTGGACGAATGCGGTTCTCTTCATGAGGCTATCTCGGTTTACTGGACCCTGAGAGCGCTCATCGGATCGATCCGAAGAGCCCTCAAGGTCGGAACTACACAGGCGACAAGCGCCATGAGGATCACGCATTTGAAACCATAGACACCCAGCTCCGCAAAGACCGCATTGTGCTCCCTCAAATCCAGATAGTTCAAATCGGAGAGGGGCGATTGCTCGTTCACGTCTACACGGGCTTTCCAGACTCTTACCAGCCTGTCGGGTTCTGGATACGGCAGTGGTTCAAGTAGTATCGCCTTGTAGACACTGAATATCGCCACGTTCACGCCGATACCCAGCGCCAGCGTGGCGATGGCCACAGCGGAGACACCAGGCCACCTCAGCGAGTGGCGTACAGCGAAGCGCAGGTCCTGTTTCAGACCATCCCAGAATAGAACTCGCCTCGATTGCCCAGCCATGGCTTGCCCTCCCGTCTAACCTGCCGCATTCACGCTTTGATGCCAGACCACGGGCACGAAGCCTTTGTACTTCCGATCGCCGCCGTAGGGATCCTCGAACATGCCTTCCTCGACCAGGATGCGGTTGGCGGCCCCGAAGACGTAGTGCCAGACATAGTAGAAGGTGTCCTCGAAGGGCAGAGGATCTCCCAGCGGCGTGGCACGCGTCAGGTCGGTTTCGAGCCTGTCGTAGTTCTCCTCGAGCCATACGGTCAACAGCTCGTGGCCGAGACTCAACACCCCCTGCACCATGGAGCGATCATCCTCAGAGAAGACCGGGATAACCGTTGCGTAGCGTCCCGAGTCCAAGCGAACGTAATCGAGCGCCTCGAGCAGCGATAACAGGGCCTCAGTCTCCCGTTCGCTGCGGCCGGTGATGGCAGCGATGTCTCCCGCAGACCGCTCCCCAGCGCGGAGAGCCATCATAACGGCGCCTACCTCTTCAGCCATCTGTGCCAGGGCCCTCCTGCCGATCCCTGCAAGCGCCGGTCGCAGTTCCTCCGGGACTTCCACACCGTAGCTGCGCGCCGCTTGCCACATCACATCCGGGAACGCTCGACCCAGATTCCAGACGAGATCCGGTAAGGCAAAGCGAAACGGCGCGTAGTGATCTCCGAAGGAAGTCAAGGTGATGCCACTGCTGAGAGTCTCGTTGTGACTTCCCTTATAAGCGGCTTTCGCCGCCTCCGCTGGCTCGCGCTCCGTTGCCCAGTGCACTTTCCCAACCCCTTCACTGAGGAATGGTGTGCGATAGCCCGACGTCTCGGTGATGTCCAGCCCGTCCCAGTCGAGGGAAAAACAGCCGATCAGTACGAAAGCCACCCGGCCGAGCGGGACCTGCTCGACGGGATAGCGGCTCATCAGTCCCTCGAATTCGGCTCGGTGCTGGAGATATTCTTCCGCAAGGTCCTCCGCGTAGCGCTCACTGACTTCTCTGATGTAGCGGAGATCCTCGGAGGTGAGCAACGGGAAACTGGGACCGTAGAGCTCACCATCTCTGCGTATCAGGGGCAGGGCGAGGAGGTCCTCGAGGATGACTCCCGTCCCACTGAGCGCGTCCCTGACGTACGACTCGCCTCTCGGGCGTTGTCTGAGTTCCAGGAGCAGCGCTCGGACCTGTCCGACGCGCATCACGTGATTGGGGTTCCGGAGATCGGGCAGGCTGTCGGGGACAGGGCCGTCCGTGGACCAGCTCAGAGCGGTCGTCTCCTGAGCTGACGATTCCTTCACGTGCAGAATGCCGAGAGACGCTAGACAGATGACCAGGGCGCTCACCGCGCCGAATCCTCGCGAACGCATTGTTAAGCTCCCTATCTGAACCGTGTCTTCACAGTCTGAACCGGCCATCGCCGCCGAGCGACTCTACTCGGCCTTCAACGCGACCATTGGATCCACTCTAGCCGCTTTGAGTGCCGGGATACAGCAGGCCGCCATCGACACGCTTCCCACAACAGCAGCCGCGGCGGCGAAGCTGGCCGGATCGCGAGCCGTGAGATTAAAGAGATAGACCTGCATTACTCCTGTAATAGCGAAGGCGCCCAGAATCCCGATACCCAAACCGGTAGCTGTCAGAGCCAGACCCCGGACAACGACGTGATTCACGATCTGACCCTGGTCCGCACCCAGCGCTTTCCGGATCCCCATCTCACGCGTCCGTTCCGCAACGGCGTACGCCATCACGCCGTACACGCCGAGAACCGCGAGGAGCAGGGAGGCGATGCCGAAGGCCCCCAGCAGCACCATGCGGAACCTCGGCTCGGAAACCGAGGCCGAGAGGCGATCCTCTACAGGAACGAGCCCGAAGACTGCGACCTCCGGGTCCAGCGCCGCCACCAGGCGGCGGATGGATGGGGTCAACTCGGTGGGGCGCCCTGCGACACGGATGATCGCGTCCATACTTCCCCTATAGGTGCCGCCGGCATACGGGAGATAGATCTGCGTCAGCTCTCGACCGATGCCACGGTACCGGACGTCGCTTGCCACTCCGATCACCGTGACCCACTCGCCCTCGAGCCGGATGCGACTGCCGACCGCAGTTCCCCGCTGCCAGTAGCGCCGCGCCATCGACTCATTGATCACGACGATAGCGGGCGTCGAGCGATCGAGTTGCTCGTCGAAAGCGCGGCCTTCAAGCAGCGGGATCCCCATCGTGCGGAAATAACCGGGGCTCACCTCCTTCAGCTCCGCCTCCGGTTCCTCACCGGGGCCAAGCTGCGAGCCTTCGACCCGAAAGTTCGCCGTGTGGAACCATCCACTAACCGGCAGATACACGGCGAGCGCTGCCGAGCGGACGCCTGGCAGCGCCCGCGTGCCCTCGAGCAGCTCGTCGTAGAAGCGCCGCTTCTCCTCGAACGTCGGATAGCGCGACTCGGGTAACGATGTCTCGAAGCTGAGCACCTCTCGCGGATCGAAGCCCGCCTCGATGTCCAACAGGGTCACGAAGCTCCTGATCTGGAGACTCGCGCACACCAGCAACGTCGAGGCCAGAGCCAACTGGAGGACTGCGAGGCCGTCACGCAGCCGGGCGTGCCTGACTCCTGCGCCCGCGCCGCGCGTCCCATGGCCCAACCCGCGCACCAGATCGGCCCGCGACGCGTAGTACGCCGGCACCAAAGCGATGCCCACACCCACCACCACAGCCAACGCCACGGTGAAGCTCAGAACACCGCCGTCGATGGCTATGTGCTCCTTGCGAGGGATGGGGACGGGGCTCAGCTCGACGAGCACGTCGGTGAGTGACAGCGCCAGCACGAGCCCCAAACCAGCGCCCGCCAGGCTCATGACCAGGCCCTCAGCCACGAGCTGCTGGCCCAGGCGAGCAGGCCGAGCACCCAGGGCGGCTCGGACCACGAACTCGTGCTCCCGCCCGGTGGCGCGCGTCAGCATCAGGTTGACGACGTTCGCGCAGGCCAGGAGCAGAATGGCAGTCACAGCCCCCATGAAGATGAGTAGAAACCGCACGTCACCGACGACACGGCTGTGGAGGCTGGAAACAGTCACACCGACCTGCCGATCTGTACGGTCGGGTCCGCTCGTCGTGACGGTTCGAGCTTGAAGGGCTTTTTCAGCCTGCTCCAGTGAGATGCCGGATTTCAGGCGACCTACGAGGTGGTAGTTCCATGCCCGAGGACTCCGGGTGCCCCGCCCCATGGGCAACCAGAAGTGGGTCGCCGAGGTGGGGAACTCGAACCGGCGCGGCATCACGCCCACGATCGTGTGCGGTTCCCCCCCGATGCGGATCGTCGCGCCGAGGGCCTCTGCCGATCCCCCGAATCGACGCTGCCACAGTCCGTAGCTCAGGATCACAACCCCAGCACTTCCCGGGACGTCCTCTTCCGGCAGGAACCCGCGTCCCAGGACGGGAGCGACCCCCAGCATCGGGAACAGAGCGGCCGTCACCAACACCCCCGGCATACGTTCCGTTCCCCCCCCGAACGTGACCCGGAACGATCGATCGCTGTACGCCGCCAAGTGCGCGAATACGTCCCGCGTCGTCTGCCGCCACTCTTCATAGATCGGGTAGGTGGTGACGCGCTCCTGCCATTCCTGCCACGACTCTCGCGCTGCCGCGTCGATAGGCCGGAACTTTATCGCCACAAGCTGGTCGGGATCGGGATACTCCAGGGGACGAATGACGACGCCTGCGACGATGCTGAAGATCGAGGTAGTAGCACCGATGCCGAGCGCGAGCGTTCCCACAACCGCCGCGGCCCAGACCGGTCGCTTCCACACGGTGCGCACCGCAAACCGCACGTCACGGGCGAAAGGCTCGATTATTGTACTCCTCCAGTCCTTCGATACCGCCTGGCTGGCGATGGTCCGACCACGCTGGACCCGCGATGCTCGGCTTCGCTACCTTCGGCAGCGAACGTTTCAAAGACAACCAGCGCCTCCAGCGGCTTCTTCGATGGCATCTCCGGCCACGCCTCAGGCACACCTATCGGGGTAAAGCAGATGAGCGAGTAGCGGTCCGGGATGTCAAAGAACTCCTTCATCGGCCCTTCCGGGAAGAAGGTGGTGAAGAAGCCCGTGCCGTATCCAAGCGCTCGCGCGGCGATCATCAGGTAGCCCGCCGCCAAGGTCCCATCGTGAATGAGGTACTGTTTGTACGGCGCCTCCCTGTCCACCAGCACTGCGACGTAGACCGGTGCTGAAAGCGCCCCGTCAAGCAGCCGTTCCGTCCCAGCTCGGATCGAATCCACGTCCACCCCTCGAGCGGCATCCGCCTCGCCCAACCGCTCGAGATACCACTGCAAGGCGCGCTTCTCGAGTCGGTCGAGCTTTTCTCGATCGCGCACCACCAAGAATCGCCACGGCTGTTGGTTGCCTGCGGTGGGCGCGTAACGGGCGGCCTCGAGGATGGCCGTCAGGTGCTCACTGGGGACGGGAGTGCGCCTGAACCGGCGCACAGTACGGCGGTGCTCGATTACCTCGAGTACCGTAGCCGCCGACTCGGGTACGGGGCCCGCGGAGGAGGCAGCTTCCCCTTCTCGATGCGCTCGGTCTGTTCCCTCTCGATCACTATCTAGCAGCCGAACGAATAGAAGCATTACAACTGCCAATAGCAGGATCGTTGCTAGTATCCCACTGGCCGCCCGTCTCAACATGTTCTATACAGCTGCACTTATCAAGGATGGTCACCTTCCAGACCGTCAGACGAGCGGAAGATGTTCGACCCTGGCACTCACACACCCACGGCTCGCTCGCACTAGCGGGAGGGAGCAGCCCGAACGCAGATCGATGGTCACCCCACCTTCTGCAACGTTCTCTTCACGGCAGGTCAGGCGTGCTGACCCTGCTCCCTCCCACTATACCTCCGCCGGGCGGGGGCTTTGCACCGAATCG